>JACMOA010000067.1 GCA_014378225.1 Deinococcales bacterium
ACCCTCAAGCGAAGCTCACCTGTCTTGGACAAAGCGGCACTACCGGGCCTGTCCGCGTCTTGGACAAAGCGGCACCTACCGGGCGTCTTGGTCTAAACGGTACCTTCCGGGCCAGACCGCCTGTCCGCGTCTTGGACAAAGCGGCACTACCGGGCCTGTCCGCGTCACGGAATCCTCGTTCCCTCGAGCAAAACCTTTACGGCTTCCGCGTCCGGTCCCCCGCTCGAGCGCGAGGTCAAACGGTGTGTCACCACGGCGGAGAAAACGGCCTGAACATCGTCTGGAAGCACACTCGAGCGGCCTTCCAACCAGGCCCAGGCTTTCGAGGCGGCCAGCAAGCTCAAAGCTGCTCTAGGGCTGAGTCCGGCGCTGAAGTGCGGGGACTGGCGGGTAGCCCGCAGCAGGGCTTGCAGATAATCTATCAGGGCGCTCGAGGCGTGAACACCCGAGACCTCACCCTGGGCCTGCTCGAGTGAATCTGGCTCGAGGACGGCTTTGAGACCGCGTAGAAGTTCACGGCGGTCCTGTCCCAGCAGCAATTCGCGCTCGGCCCGTTCACTGGGATAGCCCAGCGAGAGGGTCATCAGGAAGCGGTCTAACTGAGACTCGGGCAGCGGATAGGTTCCCAATTGGTAAGAAGGGTTCTGGGTGGCAATCACAAAAAAAGGCCGGGGCAACGGGTGACTCACGCCCTCTACCGTAACCTGACCTTCTTCCATCGCCTCGAGCAGCGCGGACTGGGTTTTGGGAGTAGCGCGGTTGATTTCGTCGGCCAGCAAAACCTGGGCAAAGATGGGACCCGGCAGAAAGCGGAAGTTCCCCTCGTCTTTAGAGAAAATGCTGACCCCGATGAGGTCGGCGGGCAGCAAGTCGCTGGTGAACTGGGTGCGGCGGAACTCGAGTCCCAGCGTGATAGAAAGCGCCTGAGCCAACGTGGTTTTGCCCACTCCCGGTACATCCTCAATCAGCAGGTGGCCCCGTGCCAGCAGGCAGGCCAGCGCGAGGCGCACCTGACCACTTTTGCCCAGAATAATCTTATCCAATTGCTCGAGGGCGGCGTGAACCCGGCTCGAGGACGTAACGGCGCTCATGAACCGCTCGAGGACAATCCCAATAAAGTGAAGAAGCTAGTCACTTTTTCAGAGTACCCTCCGCTCGAGGGTTAGACGGTAGATTTTAGCGCAAAGTGGAGGGAAGGGCGCTCGAGCGCCCTTCCCCCGAGCACATATGTCCGATAACATGCTCACCCAGCAAAAGCTGTTTCCCCTCGAGCTACCCGGCGCTGCGGTGAATCCTCGGACAACTGCATCAGCTCGAGCGCGTTTCCATCCGGGTCACGAATCCAGGCTTGCAGGTTGCCATCCAGTCCCAAACCAGGCCCAGACTCGAGCGCGATTCCTTTAGCCTCGAGCGCCAATACGTCCGCTTTTAAGTCGCTCGAGCGCAGACAGAGGTGCATAAAGCTTTTTTCAGGTAATGGCGTGTTCACACCACCCGGAAAAACCTCAATGAAGCGGTCTCCGGCCACATGCAGATAAACCATCGGCGTGATTCAGGCGGAAAGCCTCGTGAATCCCCAGCAGCGCGTAAAAAGTTAAGCAGCGCTCGAGGTCCTGAGTTTTGAAAGCGGCGTGTGCAAGGTCAGTTATCATGGGTGTCCAGTATGCCGCGTCGAATTTTTGTTCCTCAACCAGACTAACCTTACAGTGTATGAGGTAGACAAAACCTGTAAGACAAGGAGGATGGCGATGGATGTCGAGTACAGCCTGCTCAACCAAACCAAAAGGGAGCAACTCACGTTTGCTTACATGCCTGTGGGCAGAAAACGTGAGATTGCAGGCAACCCCGCCTCAGCCGCTCTCGTTGCCTGGTATATGCTCGAACATCCACAGGATGATATTCGTTTTGTATCCGACTCAGACGGCGAATGGCCCTTCAAAGTTGGAAACCGAGACGAAGCATTTGGTTATTTGGATGTCACAAATTCACTAGCTGTATTTAAGAGATATCAGAAATATCTGGCTTGAAGACACAAAAGGGCGAGTTTAAACCCGCCCCATAGAATAAATTGAATTTTGCGTGCTCGAGCGCCTTAAAAAGCGTATTGCTGAACTCTCAAACCTCGAGCGCCTTTTTCTCAATAAACGGCATCATATCGCGCAAGCGCTGGCCCACTTCCTCGAGCGGGTGCTCTGCTGCCGCCTTGCGCCACGCGGTCATTTTAGGACGCCCATTCCGGCTGTCCTCCACGAACTCCTTAGCAAATCCACCGTTCTGGATGTACTCGAGCGCGTCTTCCATTGCCTTTCTCGAGGACTCACCCACCACTTTGGGTCCGGTCAGGTAATCGCCGTACTCGGCGGTATTGCTGATAGAGTGGCGCATTCCGGCAAAACCCTTTTCGTAAATCAGGTCAATGATGAGCTTACATTCGTGCAGCACCTCGAAATACGCAATCTCAGGCTGATACCCCGCGTTGGTGAGGACCTCAAAGCCGTTCTTGATGATGCTGGTCAGGCCACCGCACAGCACGGCCTGCTCTCCAAACAGGTCGGTCTCGGTTTCCTCTTTAAAAGTGGTCTCGAGCACGCCTGCACGGGTACAGCCAATTCCACGGGCGTAAGCCAGAACCACTTCTCGAGCGTCCGGGGAAACACTCTGCTCGAGGGCGAAGATTCCAGGCATTCCTGCGCCTTCCACGTACACCCGGCGCAGCATGTGGCCGGGGCCTTTGGGGGCAACCAGGTACACGTTCACATGGGCAGGCGGCTTCACCTGCTTGAAGTGAATGTTGAAGCCGTGTCCAAAGCCCAGGTACTGCCCTTCGCGCAGGTGCGGCTCCACGCTTTCTTTATAGGTGTCTGCAATGCTCTCGTCAGGAATGAGCATCATCACCAAATCGGCCTCTTTAGTGGCGTCTTCAATGCTGGTAACCCGCAGTCCAGCGGCTTCGGCCTTCACCTTGCTCAAGCTGCCTTCACGCAGGCCCACTACCACGTTGACCCCGCTGTCACGCAGGTTCTGGGCGTGAGCGTGGGCCTGAGAGCCGTAGCCGATGATGGCGACCAGTTTATCCTCGAGCTTGGAAAGGTTGACGTCGGCGTCGTAGTACATTTTTGCGGTCATGGTGTTCTCCTTGAAAGGTTTTCAGTGGTCAGTCTTCAGTAACAACCTGCTCGAGCGAATTTCAATTCATCGAAACCCACCTCCATCTTTCCTGATAACGGATAACCGAAAACTGATACCCCTCATAGTCCCACCTCGAGCGCGTGACCGGGTTCCTCGCCGCGCACCATGAAGGTCAAATCCTCGCTCGAGGCGATGAGGTCAAGCAACACTTCTTTGCCGACTTTGGCTGTAAGGGCAGCCAGAACCACATCGTGGCGCACGTATTCCTCGGCTACCAGAATCAGGGCTCGGTCCCGTGTTCGCACCGCCCAGCCGTCGGTATGCGGCCCCAGATTGGCTACCAGAACCTCGCGGCTGTCGGCACTCAGCACCATCAATTGCGCTCCCAGGCGGTTTTCTACGATGTGTGAATCAATAAAGTGATGCAGGTAAACGCTGCCCAGATTCTGCGGCGCACTCTCGCCAAACAGCATCATACGAATCCGTACCCCTCTGGCTCGAGCGCGGCGTAAATGCGGTTCCAGAACCTCGAGCTGAGCGGCCCACAGCGAGAGCGTGAGCGAGGTCTGCGCCCCTTCAATCAGTGAAATGGCTCCCTCGAGCGCACGGGTTTCGCCCTCGAGTCGGTGAACCAGTTCCACACTTTCGGGAGTCCGAAGCTGAGAAAGCTGCTGTTCGGCCTGCTCGAGCTGGGCTTCGGTCTGACGGCGCACTCGAGCGATGAGTTCCGCAGGCGGGAGAGCCACATAACGCACCGGGTCTTCTGGGAGGGCAAACACCGCGCCCTTACCCTGGAGTTTGCCCAGCGCCTCGTAGACCATCGAGCGCGGCACGCCAGAGAGTTTAGCCAACTCATACCCACTCAGAGGTTGGCTCGAAGCCAGGGTGGCGTAGGCTTTGGCTTCATAGCTCGAGAAGCCCAGAGGTTTTAGGGTATCGGCCAGGGTCTCGAGGTTGGACATGGGGGTTTAGTGGTTAGAGTTCTAACGCCGCTCGAGAAGTACATTAGAGGATAGATGTGAACCTGTCAACTGCGTTCAGGCTCTAAATTGCAAAAAGCCTCTCACACCCGAGGGGCTTTTAAAAGTCTAAATTTTGAACTCGAGCAATCGTCTAACCCACCATTCCTTCCTCGAGCTTGTCCAGGGGTTTTTGAGGGGATGAGTGCGGGAACAATCGGCGCAAGCGCTGGCCCAGCCGTTTGTACCATTTGGGCGCGTACTTGCCCATAAAATCCAGCGTGGCCTGCTCACTGCCCACGTCCTTGCCGTACTGCTCGGTCAGGAAGTAACGGTGGGTCATAATCCACAGGTAGAGGTCTGCCTCGGTGCGGCCCGGAAACTTCTCGAGAACGTGGTTTTTGCGAATCTGTCCCACCACCCGCAAATACAGGCGGTCGTACCAGCTTCCCACCGCTTCTTCCCAGCTCACCTCGCGGCCCAGATTCTGGCCCAGAAAATACTGTCGGGTGCGGATGTGCTCGAGCAGGAAGTCAAAACGGCCCAGCGCCGAAAAACTAATCTCCAGGTGGTCGTAGCGTACCGCGTCCAAGTGGGTAGCCTCGAGAAAATCGGCGTACTCGCCCTTCAAAATCAGGTCAAACAGGGAATCTCCGGCTTCCGGGGAAAAACGCACCTCGAGTTCGATGATGTGGGCGTCAATAAATTTTTGCCCATTTTTGCGGGCTACGCTGACCCGGTGGTTGCCGTCCTTGACAAAGTAAGCCTCGCCCACCTTGTACACCTCAATGGGGGGCAGTTCACGGCCCTCGAGCTGTGCGGAGCGAATGTTAATCCAGCGCTCGTCCAGGTGGGTCTCGAGCGGTAAAAATTGTTGGTCAAAATCGCTGTAACGGTCCACGCTGCCGATGATGGCTTCTACGGGAATGGCTCGGGTGCCGCCGTAGCGCTCGGCTCGAGGGTGCAGATGACGCACCCACTCGAAGGGCAGCAGATGGTTTTCCTCACCACGAAAAAAGGCCAGCAGTTGACCGAACAGGGCAAAACGCCGTGCGCTCTCCACATCATTTCTGGCTTGAATTTTAAAGTTCACGGCTTCCTCCTGTTCTGGACTTCCCCTATTTTCTGTGGCACTGGTTGTGGGCATCCTTTCTCCCCTCGAGCACTCGTCTCATAGAAACACGGACCTGCGCTCTGTGCCTATTTTGACACACCCCCGGTCACAAAAGTGTCAACGCGACACAAACACCCTACTGCACAATTTCTCACTCGTCATCAGCTTCATTCCAGCGTTCCACCTGCGCCTAACCGTGAGACCCCGCACAGGAATCTCGCTTCGAGCGTGCTAATTTGAGCCATTCGGTGCAAGGCGCACCCTTCTTATTATCTCACAATATTTTTTGTTGCTCGAGACAGGAGTCCCCGATGCTTGGACGTTTATTTCGCAAACCCGGTCAAAATGAAAAAGTGCCGCCCGGTCAGAGTCTCACCGAGCGCTTTCCGGTACTCACCTACGGCCCAGTTCCCCATGTGGACGCACAGAGTGTCAGCGTGCGGGTTTTTGGGCTGGGCCAGCCCAGAGAGTCAAGCTTTGCAGACCTGAAAGCCATGCCACAAACCACTTTAACCCGTGATATTCACTGCGTGACCCACTGGAGCAAACTCGAGACCGAATGGAGTGGCGTAAGTGTGCCAGACTTCATGAGTGGGGTAGAGTTGGACCCTCGAGCCACCCACGTTTTGGTACATTCTTATGGCGGTTACACCACCAACCTCGAGCTGGCCGATTTTCTCAGGCCGGACAATTTGTTGACCTACACTTACGCAGGTCAACCGCTCGAGCGAGAACACGGCGGCCCGCTGCGCCTGTTGGTTCCGCACCTGTACTTATGGAAAAGCGCCAAGTGGCTCAGCGGCTTCGAGTTCATGGACCATGAGCAATTAGGCTTCTGGGAGCGCAACGGCTATCACCGCCGGGGCGACCCGTTCAAGGAAGAGCGTTACAGCGATGATTAACATGGTTCGCAGAATGCCAAAAGCTGAAATTCACCGTTTCAACTCGAGCAGCACCCATCTTTTACTCATTGCTCTCTGTTAGCCAAAAATGCAGCTCCCCAATACAGCACCCGAATTCTCCTCGAGCGATTACCTCGTTCCAGACCTGCTCGAGCCGGGACTGAAATTGGTTTTTTGTGGCACTGCGCCCAGTCGTATTTCCGCCAGGGCGCGGGCTTACTATGCCAACCCTCAGAACCGCTTTTGGCGCACTCTGTTTGAGGTTGGATTGACCCCGCGCCTATTTTCTCCCCAAGAGTATTCGCTGCTACTCGAGCTTAAAATCGGCCTCACCGACGTAGCCAAACGGCACAGCGGCCTGGACTCGAGTTTGCCCGGAGAAGCGTTCGAGCCGCTCGAGCTGAAGCTTAAACTGCTCGAGCACCGTCCTCAGATGTTGGCTTTTACCAGC
>JACMOA010000068.1 GCA_014378225.1 Deinococcales bacterium
AGAAAGCTTCACCCTATTCCTCTCGAGTCAGACCTGTACAATTCCAACGTCACCGGGGGTGTCCTTGCCTGCAAGGACTGAGATTAAACTCCAGGACCTGACGCGGTTTATACCGCCGTAGGGAGAGTGGCCGCAGCCATGAGCAGTATGTGGTTTGCACTCGCTTTCCTCCCTAATAGGGAGGCTTTTTTATGGCATCGAGCAGGTTGAATTTTGAAAGGCAAGACGAAGATGACTTGAGGGACCCTGTTCCCAGGAAGCAGTCTGCTCGAGAATCTCGCTCGAGAACCTTCAAAGCTGCGCTACCCGCCCTTTTATTGGGAATAGGGGTCACTGCACTGCTGGAGCTGGGTTCTCGGTTAGGTCTGGTTCCCCCTTTTGTGTTGCCTGCTCCCAGTGCGGTTGCAGGTGCGTTGGCTGACAATTTCGAGGCTTTGATGGGGCATTCGGCTCAAACTCTGCTCGAGGTGTTGGTGGGTTTTACCCTGGCCGCCGGGTTTGGAATTCTGACCGCCCTGACCATGAGTGGGGTTCCACCTCTGCGCCGAATGTTGATGCCGTGGTTTATTGCCTCACAGACCGTTCCGCTGGTGGCTCTGGCTCCGTTGATGCTGGTTTGGTTTGGCTTTGGCTTTGAACCCAAAATCATCATCGTGGTGCTGGCCTGCTTTTTCCCTATTACGGTGAGTTTGTTTGATGGCCTCGAGCGCACCGGAAAAGACCACCTCGAGCTGATGCGCTCTTATCACGCCACTCCCGCCCAGACCTACCGCCTGACCCGCTTTCCCGCCGCGCTGCCCGCGCTGTTCTCGGGTCTGAAAACGAGTGCTACCTACGCCGTGACCGCCGCCATTTTTGCCGAGTATGTGGGTGCTTATCAGGGTCTGGGTATCTGGTTACAAAGCAGCGCCAGTGTTAGAGCCACTGCACTGGTTCTGGCGGGCGTGCTGCTCAGTTGCCTGTATTCCCTGCTGCTGGTCTGGGCGGTTCAGTGGCTCGAGTCCCGCGTTTTGCGCTACCGCAATCCAGAGCGGCAGGAACGCTCGTTTTGAGTCTTTTCGTTCCATCTATTGAGAGGCCCTATGAAAAACACCTTTTTTTACGTCCCCGCACTCCTAAGTCTTACCTTGCTCTCGAGTTACGCCTCCCAAGCGGCCATTCCACCTAAGATAGCTCCCTTCAGCGTCGCGCTGGATTGGGTTCCCAACGTCAACCACATCGGTATTTATGTGGCTCAGGCTCAGGGTTGGTACTTGACGCGGGGTATCAACCTCAAAATTTTGCCTTACGGTTCGGTTT
Source organism: Deinococcales bacterium (assembly GCA_014378225.1). Lineage (GTDB taxonomy): Bacteria > Deinococcota > Deinococci > Deinococcales > Deinococcaceae > JACMOA01. The sequence goes on from JACMOA010000068.1 coordinate 1,300, forward strand.
CGCCCGACGTTTTGGTGGTGACCAAACGCGCTGATGTGGGCGTCTCGAGCGGGGAAGGTGTCACTACGGCAGCAGTGAACGGCGAACCCATCGTGAGCATTGCCACGCTTTACCAGACCAATACCAGCTCAATCGCGGTGCTCGAGTCCTCTAAAATTAAACGTCCCAGAGACCTCGACGGCAAGATTTACGCGGCTTTCGGAGCGCCTTATGAAAGGGTTATCCTCGAGCGCATCATCAAAACCGATGGTGGAAAAGGTGTGTTTAAAAGCCCCACCCTGAACGTTTTTGGACTCGAGGCACTGCTGGCGGGTAGGGCGGATTTTATGTGGATTTTTGAGGGTGTAGAGGGCATCGAAGCGACCCGTCAAAAGCATAAACTGCGAACTTTCGCACTCTCGAGCTACGGTGTGCCAGACTACTACACTCCGGTTCTGACCGCACACCGGGAGCGGATTACGTCCAACGCCACAAACCTCAAAGCCTTTCTCGAGGTTACGGCCAGAGGATACGAATTTGCTCGCAAAAACCCCAAAAAGGCCACGGAATTGATGGTTCGGGCGCTGCCCAAAGGCTCAGTAGCAGACCCGAAAATCATCGAAGACGGGATTCGCTGGTTTGAGGCCAGGGGTGCTTACGTCAAACCGGGAGGGCGTTGGGGCGTGCAGGAACTGAAGCTGTGGACTGCATATCCCAAATTCTTACTCGACGGAAAAGTTTTTCCCCAGACCAAAGTGAAGTCGCTCGAGTGGGCTAAATTATTCACCAACGTTTTGTTGCCCAAGCCCCCCAAATTGGCTTCCTTGCAGAAGGGGCAATGAGCGATGAGCAATAATACCAAGTTGCCAACACTGACTTTCTACCCTGGAAAAAGTACCGGGATGGAAATACAAAACAGCAACCCAGTATTCTAGTTTTCTCGCTCCACTCGGCCTTGAAGAGATGGAACTTCTTCAAGGCAACTTGGTATAAGGGGTCTATGATACGTCAGGTTCTTAGCATAAATTGGACTTATGAAAAAGGTCTATTTGCCTGAGCGCTCGAACCCAAAACTAGTTTTCTCTGAAAGCCCGAACCGTGCCGTCCATAAAAGCCACGTACAGCACGCCGTCTCGTACCAATGGGGTGGCTTGCACCCCCACCTCAAAAATCTTTTCCCAGACCACCTGACCGGACTCGAGGTGAACGGCGGCTAGCCTGCCCTCCTCAGTGGCGACGTACAGGTACGCTCCCGAAACCACCGGACTCGAGGTGACTCTTCCGCCCAAATCCAGGGTCCAGACCTCCTCGGCGTCCTCGAGCGTGAGTGCGTGCAGCACGCCGGACCACGAGGCCGCATAGAGGACGCCTCGATACACAGCGGGACTGGCCCACAGCTCTCCCTCCAGGTCAAAAGTCCACTCGAGCGGGTCTTCTGCTGGATACATAAAGGGTCCCCGGCGCTCGAGCCGCAGGGCGTTAAGTTCTCCAGACCAGCCAGGAACAAGTAAAATTGCGGCGTTCTTTTCAATCCGGGCGATGGCGGGCGTGGCGTTCACTGTCTCAAGCTTGATTTTCCATAATACCTTTCCACCCCTGGCTTCTAGTGCCTGAATCCAGCCGCTCTCGTCTGCCAGAATCAGGGTATGACTCCACAATAACGGTGAGGCAGTGAGCGGCCCTCCGGCCTTGAAACTCCACTCAAGCTTGCCAGATTCACGGTTTAGAGCGTAGAGAAACCCATCTCGAGCGGCAATGAGCACCTGGTTTCCCCAGCGTGTAGGGGCCGCCGTCACCTCCGCTTTGGCTTTAAAAGTCCAGTGCTCTGCCAGCGTGACCGGATTTAGAGAGCGCACTACACCGTCCCAGCTTGCGAAAATCAGCGCACCCGGCTCGAGGGTAGCAGGCGCGGTTACTTCGTCTTTGGCGCTGAGAGAAGTCCGAATTTGCCCGTTGTGCTCGAGCAGGTGAAGTTTGCCGTCCCTTGTGCCAATGCTGAGCAAATTACGGCCTCCGGTCACGGCAGCGGGCCAGCTCACTTCGCCACCCAGCGCGGTTTCCCAGCACTGACTCAGGTTTCGGGGGTTTGCTGGACCTCCTGGCTGAAACCCACTTCGGGCGCGGCCTCCTCGGTACTGTCCGGCGCTGTGCTCCGACCAGGTACAGTTTATCACCCGCTCGAGCAGGGTTCTGGCCCCCACACCACTTCCGGGTCGCTTTTCCGGAGTCTTCTCGAGAAAATTCAAAACCATGTTCGAGACCGCCTCTGGAACAGCGGGATTGCGAAGGTCTGGGCGGGGCGGTGTTTCGTAAACGTGCTGAAAAAGAACGCTCTGGTCGTTATCGGCCTCGAACAGCACGCTTCCGGTGGTGGCCCGATACATCACTGCCCCAAAGGCATAAACATCTGAAAAAGACCCAATATTCAGTCCTTTAGCTTGCTCTGGAGCCATGTAGTGCGGCGTTCCCAGGGTATAGCCGCTGCGGGTGAGGTCCCGTGTGCCTTCGGACAGGTAAACCAGACCAAAATCCATCACTCGAGGTTGACCGTCCCGGCCCAGCAAGATGTTGTGGGGCGTTAGGTCGCGGTGAATCAGGCCAGAGTTGTGCAGGTACTCGAGCGTATCAATCACCCGCAAGCTGGCCTGAAAGTAGCGCTCGAGCATTTCTGGGCTGTCCTCGAGCGGACCAAGCCCATCAAACGCGCCCCCCTCGAGAATCTGCATGATGAAGTAAAGCCGCCCCTCGGGGTCGTGACCGATGTCGTGAATGCTGACCACGCCGGGATGCTCGAGGTGAGCCAGGGTCCGAATCTCGCGCTCGAAGCGCACCCGGTCCGCTGGAACCACGTAATCATGAAGAATCTTGACCGCCACTTCCCGCTCGAGGTGGGTGTCCCGCGCCCGGTACACAAAAGCACTTCCCCCCTCTCCAATTCGCTCACCGAGCAGGTAGCGCCCTCCCAGCAGGGTGGGAAGTGAGGAAGGGCGCTCGAGTGAATCGGTCATGGGATTATTTTAGGACAGGGTTAGAGACGGTGTGTCATCAAATACAGGCTATAAGTTCATGAAAAATTTTACACTTCTGCCTAAAACGGGATGCGAAAAAATCTGCAGCCCTTCCACTCGAGAACTGAATTCTAACGTCTAAGTTCTGACGTCTACAGTTTTGGGCCGTCAGGCCAGTTCGGATTGGGCTTTGCGGTCGTACAGCCACATCCCGGTAAAAGCCGCAGCTACCGCTCCAGCACACGGACCCACCAAATAAATCCAGAACTGAAGCAGGTTCTCACCTCTTAGCGCGGTGATGGCTGGACCAAACCAGCGGGCCGGATTCATGGCCGCTCCGGTGAGCGGACCTCCCAGCAGAATGTCTACGGTGAGGGTGAGTCCGATAAACAGGCCAGCCAGAATGTGATTCTGACGCACGGCTACGGTGGTGATGGTCAGCACCAGGAAAAAAGTCATAATCGCTTCAAGGAGCAGCGCCCCGATGGGATGAACTGTAAAGGCAACGCCAGCCACCGACACCCCGCCCACCGCCGGAATCCCGAAGTCTACGGCGTTCATCAGTCCACTGCCCCCAATCAGCAGCCACATCAAACTGCCCAGGGTTGCGCCCAGAAACTGTGCGCCCCAGTAAGCAAACATCTCGTTTAAGGGGAATTTACGGATAGAAAACAGTGCCAGACTGACCGCCGGGTTGAAGTGGCCCCCCGAAACCGGACCCAGAGCCATCGCCATGATGGCAATGGTCAGGCCGTGTGCCAGGGCAACTCCCAGTAGCCCCGCTCCCATGGCGTTGGCTCCCACGCCTGCAAAAATTAGAGCAAACGTTCCTATCAACTCCGCCAGTAGTCGGGTGCCTAATCCATGTGTCATGCCCTGGATTATAACCTTGTGAGCGCTTTTGAGAATCGAGGGGGCAACCTTTGGCTCGAGCGGGCAGAAAACAAGTTCCTTCTATCCTCGAGTTTTTGATTTTACAAATTAACCCAATCCAGGCAACTTCTAAGCCGCCATGCGCGTACACTCGAGGATAGAAGGCTTTGAAAACCCGATAGGAGATTTCCATGTTGCCCAATATTATCAAGCAGGTGCTGGACAATTTTAACTTTGACATTAAGCCCGAGTTGACCCCAGAGCAAAACGTGGAAGAAGTCACCCGCTCAGCCGCACTTCTGAGTGGCGCGATTGCGGTGGAGCCGCTGCCTTTCGCAGATATTTTGCTGATTACCCCGCTGCAAATGAAGATGGTGGCGCACATCGGCCTGATTTATGGCTTTAAACCCGACCGCTCGAGAATAAAAGACATCGTGGCCGAGCTGGGCGCAGCCTTCGCATTTGGTTTTCTGGCCCGCCAGTTGGTGCGTGGCGTGGCCAAAATTGTGGCTCCGGTCATTGGCGGTCTGATTACCGCTCCGGCGGTGTACGGTTCTACTTTTGCACTGGGCAAGCTAGCCGAAAGTTATTTTAAAGCGCAACTCGAGGGCAAAAACCTGGGCAAGCTCGAGGCCAAAGGGGTGGCCCGTAAAGCGCTCGAGGACGCTAGAGCGGGCGCGCCCACCATCAAAGCCCTGGGAGAATTGGCCCAGAGTTTGCGCGAGCGGGTGAAGGTGCTCGAGGGTAAATCTGAAACGGTGCAACCTGGTCAGCCCGTCTCGAGTGGCGCGTTTGAGGGTGAGGTGCTCGAGCCAACCGAGCAGCACGGGAAACTCAATTAACTGTGTTTGACTGTTAACCGGGCTTGACTCTTTCTTGAGGGGGCCTTCACACGGTAAAGGGTCGCACTTTGAACGCTCGAGTGTGGCTTTAAGCTTTTTCCATGGCTAAAGTTAGACCTACCTCAGACGATTTCAAAAACGAGCAGAAAATCCCCTATCCTGGCAAGCAATCCGAGATGCAGATTCAACCCCAGACCGATTTGGCCGAATACAAAGCAGCGGGCAAACTCGAGGGAAAGGTGGCGCTCATCACCGGGGCCGATTCCGGCATTGGGCGGGCGGTGGCCCTGGCTTTTGCACTGGAGGGGGCCAAAGTCGCCATTTTGTACAATGCAAATACTAACGACGCTGAAGAAACCCGCCGGATGGTGGAAGAAAAAGAAGGTGAGTGTCTGGTCATTCAGGGCGATGTACGCCGTAAACAGACCTGCGAAGACGCTGTGAAGGCCACGCTCGAGCGCTACGGAAAATTAAACGTGCTGGTCAACGCCGCCGCCTATCAGATGGCGGTAAAAAACGTGCTCGAGCTGACCGAGGAACAGATTCGCCGTACTTTTGACACCAATATTCTGGGCTACATTTTCATGATTCAGGCCGCGCTGCCGCACCTGAAAAGTGGGGACACCATCATCAACACCGGAAGCATCGTGGGCGAGACCGGAAATGAGATGTTGATTGATTATACCGCCACCAAAGGTGCAATTCACGCGCTCACCAAATCCCTGGCGCTGCAATTTGGCAAGCAGAAAAACGGAATTCGAGTTAACGCGGTGCTGCCGGGTCCGGTGTGGACTCCCAATATTCCCGCCACCATGCCGCTCGAAGAGGTACAGAAATTTGGGCATGAGGTGGCGCTGGGACGGCCTGGACAACCCGAAGAGTTGGCTCCGGCCTACGTGTTCCTGGCCTGTGACGACTCGAGCTTTGTGACCGGAAGCCTGCTGCATGTAACCGGGGGAAAACTCTCGAGCGATAGTTAAAGCATTTTGCGGAAGTATAAAGCCAGGGGCGAAATACTTCCTGACTAAAAGGAGTAGCAACAGGAGGGCGTTCTTCACGAGAATGGAGCCAGCCGAAACGGAGCGGGCAGGCCCGAAGGTGCCGTCTTGCCCAAGACAGTGGAGGTGGCGTAATGGTAGTGAAAAACGCTTTAGTCGCGCTTTGCACTGGGCAAACGTCGAACGCCGGGTTGTGTTTGGATTCCAGAGACTTCTAGGTTATTCTGGTTCGAGAGTATCCAAAAACACGTCTCGGACACACGCTTCAAAATCCTACTCGAGAAAAGTGGCATAATCTGAAAATAGATATGCTAAACCACCTGGACGCACTTGCAGCTTCACCAGAACACCACAAAATTCTGCTCGAGAACGACGGAATTCGGGTAATTGAGACTCTTATTCTTCCCGGCGAAGAAACTCGAGTTCATACCCACATCTGGTCCGGGTATCTGTACATCCTCGAGTGGAGTGACTTTGAGCGCCTGGACGCGGACAGAAATGTGCTGATGGATTCCAAACGGCTCGAGCACACACCGACTGCGGGAACTGCCCTCTGGTGTGGGCCGCTCGAGCCACATTCTTTACGAAACGTGGGGAATCAAAATATTCACGTTATCATGACCGAATTTAAAACTGTTCCTGAGATTCGTTAAATTCTACCCTCGAGAATGACTCGCTTAATCAAACTAACGGCTGAGTTATAATCCGGCTCATGCACTTTTCTTCCCGCTCGAGGACTTTTTGAACGAACTCGAGCTGCTGTCTAACCTTTGGTACGGGCTTCCTTTAGCTTTTTTAGCTGGATTTATTGACGCTATTGCAGGCGGTGGCGGAACCATCACTCTTCCCGCGCTGCTCCTGATGGGGCTTTCTCCGGTCCAGGCGTCTGCTACCAACAAGCTGCTGGCCCTCTTTGGCAGCTCGAGCGCGTCTCTAACCTTCTGGAGGCAAGGCAAGGTGGACGTGGCTTTAGTCAAACGCCTGGGTCCTATTGCGTTACTGGGTAGTGTGCTGGGCGCAAGTTTGATTCTGGGCTTTAAAAATGCCGAACTTTTCAGAATTCTGATAGCCGTTCTGGTGGTGGGTGTCGGGCTTTTGGTTCTGACCAACCGTAAAATGGGCTTTGAAAACCGCTACGCTGGCCTTTCCCCTCGAGTGTGGTGGATTGGCGGGCTGGGCGTACTAATTATTGGTGTATACGATGGTTTTTTTGGGCCTGGAACCGGAACTTTTTTGATGTTTCTGTTTGTGAGTTTCCTGCGTTTTGATTTCATCGTGGGAACGGGAAACGCCAAAGTGATAAATTTTATGACTAATCTGGGCGCATTTTTGACCCTGGTATTCACCGGTAATATGCTGTTTTTGCTGGGCATCCCCATGGGTATCGCAAACGCACTGGGCGCTTGGGTCGGCGCTCGAGCGGCGATTTTGAAGGGAAGCGCGTTTATCAAAATTATTTACGCATTTATCATTGTGCTGGTGGTTTTGCGTCTGGTCTTCTTGAAATAAAAAAAGGCGAGATTTTCACCCCGCCTCACAAAATTTCACACTCGAGGGTCAACCCGCAAAGGCTGGAGTTTCATCACCGTCCACCGATTTCCTCAATGGAATTTCAGGCAAAAGTGCTGTGATGAAAAAGCCGATAAGCACGATTAAAATACCAATCTGATACAGCCGCTTGATGCCGTCGGTGAAGGCTCCCTTGAACACTTCAACCCGCTTCTCTTCATTCTCGAGCGCCACTTTTTCACCCTGGTTTAGTCCAGTCAGGATGCCCTGGAGCGTCTGGGGACGGGCCGACTCTGGAAGAGTATTGTTGACAATCCCCTCGAGCGCCCCTCGAGACGGTTCACTGAGTTTAGGGTCTTTGAGCAGTTCCTGAGCCGCCGCCGTGTCTCTAGTGTTGAACGCCTTTTCGTATTGACCGCGTTGAGTTGCAAAGCCTGCCGAAATGCCTTTTTGAATCTGCTTGAGGTTAGGCGCTCCACCTCGCTCGGGTGCGCCTTTGCCCACTGGACCTGCGCTCGAGGTTTGGGCCGGAGGAAGCCCCGCTGCTTTTGCTCGAACAGTAGTGCTATCTGTGATGGTGGACGCAAAAATAGTTCCCAAAATGGCCAGCCCCACCGTGCCGCCCATTTGTTGAAAGAAACTTGTGCTCGAGGTAGCAATCCCAGTATTTTCTGGGGGCAGCGCGTTTTGTACCGCCAGGGAATACAAGGAGACCACCGCGCCGAGTCCCAGGCCCAGCAGAATCATCTTGAACGTGACCTCGAGCTGGGTGGACTGTGGGGTGAGGGTGAAGCCCATCACCGCAAAGCCAATCATCAGCACCACCAGAGACCCCAGCATGACGGGTTTATAGCGCCCATAGCGCTGGGTCAATATCCCAGAAGTGATAGCGCTGGCAATCAGTCCAAAGGTAAGTGGTGTGGTGGTCAGGCCCGAACCCGTGGCGCTTAGACCGACCACATTGACCATGAACAGGGGCAGAAAGATAATGGCGGCCAGAAAACTAGCGCCCAGAAAGAAGATGGAGAGGTTAGCCAGTGCAAAGGTGCGGTTGCGAAAGAATTTCAGGTCCACCAGTGGGTCTTTTGAGCGCAACTCGGTGAAAACGAAGGCCCCTAAACCGATCACAAACAGGGCAAACCCACCCAAAATCTGCGGCGAGGTCCAAGCGTAAGCAGTTTCACCCGGCTGTGGGTTGCTTTTACCCAGAGACAGGGCCAGCAGCAATGGAATGACGGCTACCACCAGCCAGAAGGCCCCAGCATAATCCACCTTGCCGCCCACGTCGCTCGAGCGCAGGTTGGGCATTCGCCAGATAAAGGCCATTGCAATGAGTCCCAGCGGCAGGTTGACCAGAAAAATCCAGTGCCAGGAAAAGTTATCGGTGATAAAGCCGCCCACCAGCGGCCCCAGCACGCTCGAGAGTCCGAACACACCGCCCAGCGCTCCGTTGATGCGCCCTCGCTCTGCTGGAGGATAGAGGTCTGCTACGATAGCAAACGCTGTGGTGAACAGCGCCCCACCTCCTAAACCTTGCAGCGCCCGAAACCCAATCAGGGAAAGTGCATCCCACGAAATAGCGCACAGCAGCGAAGCCACGATAAACAGCGCCATACCAAACAAAATGATGATTTTACGCCCGTACAAGTCGCCCAGCCGCCCATAGATGGGAACCACCACCGTGCTCGTGACCAAATACCCGATGGTAAGCCAGGTGTAAAGCGAGTTGGAGATGTTCAGGTCACTTTGTATGGCAGGACCCGCCGTGCTGACGATGGTTTGGTCCAGTGCGCCCAGCAGCAGCGCCAGAATAACGCCCAACAGAATCTGACCTCTGGCTTGGGTAGAGAGGTTGAGTGCGCCGGGGGGCGCGGGTTGTGTGGTCATACGTTCTCCTTTGTGCAAATGAGTTGAAAACTACGTATGCAATAGCAAACCGATATGTTCCTAATCAAATACAATAACGTAAAGTCAGTCAGCACTACGCAAGCCAAATCAAGAACAGGTCACAGGGCCTATCCTTAAAAACGAGCTGTGTCAGATGAATATTCCTCGAGTGCGCCACACATCGGTGAACCTCGAGCGCAAATCTGGCTCGAGACAAACTGTACCCAACTCGAGCGGATAAACACCGCAGCAATTGAGGAGTTGAGGTTAAAGTAGTAGGCAAACTTTAAATGGGACCTCGAGCAAGTTTCAATACCCCCTCGAGCGCTCCACCAGGTACTCGAGCGGTTCATTCTTGACAAAGTGTGTGGCATTGCGGAGCAGCAAATCTGAGGCTTTGGCCCTGAAACGGGGTCCGCCGCCGCCCACATGGGGAGTAAGAATGACGTTCTCGAGCGCCCAGAGTTTGGAATCAGTGGGCAAGGGTTCGGTCTCGAATACGTCTAGCGCAGCGCCACCTATTTTCTTTCCCTCGAGCACTTCAATTAGTGCCACCTCGTCAATGGCCGACCCACGTCCGATATTGACCACCCAGGCATGAGGACTCAAAAGTGCAATTCGCGCTCGAGAGAGAAAGTGTTGAGTGTTTGGTGTGTGGGGCAGAGCCAGCACCAGCGCGTCAATCTTGGGAAGCAAGCGCTCGAGGTCTGAAAGCGCGTGGGTCACAAACCCCTGACGGGTTCCCGCTGTGGTCGCTACCCCTTCCACCTTCGCACCAAACGCAGCAAGCTTGTGAGCGATGTCCAGCCCAATGCTGCCCATCCCGGCAATCAGGATTCTGGACCCTTCGAGCGAGTAAAATCCCTGACCCTCGAGCGCCTGACCATACGCGCCTTTGTCCCAGGACGCCGCATTCTGACGGTCTCGAAATTGGTGTAATTTTCGTGCAGCAGAAAGTAAAAGGGCCACCGCTAGCTCTGCGGTGGGGGCGTCGTGCAGGCCCTCGCCTTTGCACACCTGCACGCTCGAGGGCAGATTTTCAGCCAGAACATGGTCTATTCCGGCAGTCAGGGTTTGGACCCAACGCAGATTCGGCATCGTTTTGACAAGGAGTTGCAAGACTTTACGAGGAATCCCCCAGACCAAAAGTGCATCAGCCTCGAGCAAAACGGGGTCCAGCGGTTCGTTCACCGCGAAACGTTTTACCTCGAGCGGAAGTGCAGGCAAGGTCCAGTTCACGGTTTCTGGGATGAGCATGGTAGGCATGGGTTGAGTTTAACCCAGCGGTGGGACGCGAACAAAACCCCCGAGCGTAAGCAATCGAGGTGAAATGGTTTGTATGGGAACACTCGACCAGAGAGTGAGCAAAAACCTATAGGTTGAGTTTCACAATGCCACCAAACCATTGCGTACCGCCACGCCCACCGCTTCAGCACGGCTGGAGACCTCGAGTTTGAAAAAGACCTGTCCCAGATGGAACTTGACCGTGTGTTCACTGATGCTAAGGCGCTTGGCGATAGTTTTGTTGGGCAAACCCTGGGAAAGCAACTCGAGCACTTCCCGCTCTCGAGGGGTCAGGTCTGTCTCGAGTGTGGGACGGCGTTGAGTGGGTAGTGGGTCACTCGAGAATTTTTCTAGCGGGGCAGGGGAGAGCACACACAATCCCTGAGCCACCGCAACAATTGCTGCCGCTAACTCGAGCGCGTCAGCGTCGCTGTGCAGCAGGGCCACTCCCGGCTCGAGCGGAGGAAGCGGCTCGTCTGGCTCGAGCAGGTACACCCGTGGGGGCAAGTCTGAACGGGTCCACCCCAGCTCGAGCGGACCCGCAAAAATCAGGACCTCGAGCGTTCCCCAGTCGAGGCCCTCGAGACTGTTACCTTCCCCTACAAGCCGCGTATGTCCGCCCTCTTCCAGCAGGGAACGAAGCCCCCGCCGCAGGGTTGCGGAGTGAGCGACTATCCAGGTTTCAACCATTGTCCCTCCTTTTGCACCCTGTACATTGCACAAATATGGAATCGCGCCCACCTGATTTTAAGGTTCCCATCCAGTTCCATTCAGAATAGATTCTGTTTTGCTTGAAATCTCAATTCTTCTCGCCCCTTGCACCTATCTCGAGAGTGACTGTTACTTGTGTTCCCGCCCGTACTATCTCGAGGGAAAAACTCTGACCAATCCGTTCACGGCTGACCTGAGCTTGCAGGTCGTCGGTATCCTCGAGCGCAACCCCACCAAAACTCAACAGCACGTCTCCGATGAAAAGTCCCGCTCGAGCGGCTGGGCTTTGGGGGTCCACACTCACTACCAAGAGACCCCGGCGGCTTGCGCCCTCGCTCGGCAAGCGCACCGACTGGCTGCCGATGCCCAGAAACGGGTGTGGACGGCGCTCCCCTTGCGCCATCAGGCCAACCGTTTCGACCACCAGACTGGCCGGAATGCCCACGCCCTGACCGCGCAGAACCCCGGCGTTGCCCAGACCCACCATAGCGCCGTTCAGGTTGATGAAGGCTCCGCCAGAGAATCCAGGGTAAGGTTGCGCGTCGCTGCGAAAATAGCGCTCGAGCCGCTGGCCCTGCCCCCTCATGCCTCGTCCCATGCTGACCGGGCCGCCCACCGCACTGACCACGCCGTGTGACACCATCACGGCGTCTGGGCGAGCCACCCACAGCACGAGTTGTCCTAACTCGGGGTCTTGACCCACCGCAAGCGCAGGGTTGGTCAACCCCTCCACCCGCAGCAGCGCTAGGTCGCTCGAAGGGTCTCGTCCCAGCACGCTAGCGGCCCATTTGTGTCCGCCTTCCACCGTCACACGGGCTTCATCGCCCTCGAGCACATGGTCTACTGTAAGCACCCGTTCAGGAGCCACCACCACCCCCGAAATAGGTCTGCGTCCACCCCACACCGTCACCACAGACTGCGCCGCCTGCGCTACCGCCCGCACCATCGCGCTCGAGAGGGTTTCCATCATGTTGTTTTCCATGTGCTCAGAGTAGAAGCTCGAGGGGGAGTGCGGCATCCCCCGCTCGAGCAGGAAGCGCCCCCATCAAATGGTCAGGCTCGAGTGGTCAGAGCAGGAAGATTTGTGTGTTGAACTTTTTTGTAATTCTGAAGCTTATGAGGTGCTAGACACCTCTTACAGCACTCATCATCTCTACTGAAGAAGTTTCTCAAATCAGGTCTCGGTATGCTGGAAATCCTGGAATTGACCTGGCCTGAAGAATCGCGTGAACGATGGCTCGACCTAGGGTATCGGCGGCCACCGCTCCAATGCGGCTCAGCTCGAGTGGACTCTTTACAACAACCTCTCCGGTGGCCACAGCAA
>JACMOA010000069.1 GCA_014378225.1 Deinococcales bacterium
CCGCCACCACATCTTTGAAGGACAGGCTCTGGAAGCTCGAGCCGGGAGGTCCGGCGTAGCGCATCTGGGTTGCACTGGTATTCAGGCTCGAGAGGGGGAAATTCAGCAGGGCTGCGGCCAGACTGCGCTCGAGCTTACCCTCAGCCACCGTAAAGGCGAGCTGGCTGCGTCGAATGGTTCCCTCACGGCTCGAGGGGACCAGCACCAGGCCGTAGTTTGCTTTTGCAAAGGCAGGATTGCGCCGGACGCGCTCACCGTACTGTACCGCGTCCGCCAACACCACCCTCGAATCCTGAAAGGTTGGGGCAAGTGCGGCGTCTTGCGGAGTGCGTTCAGGAAAGAACACATCCACACCCACTTTTTTAGCCCCAGCCTCGAGCAGATTAGACACCGCCTGACCATACAGGCTCCGGTCCCAGGTTCCCAGCCGCCCGTAGCGCTCGAGGCTGTCCTCATCTATAGCCACGATGATGATGGCAGGCTCTTTTAGGGCGGGGGTGAGCCGGGTCCAGGTGTCCCAGGCGAAGTCGTCGAGTGGACAGAACAACCCCAGCAAGCCCAGCACTACAAATATAAACGTCGCGCTTCCCAGAACCAGACGGGAGCGCAGCGAACTCAGCAACCTTGCCCCTTGAGGGGTTCCTCGAGCGACCTCTTGATTAACCCCACCATTCATTCCATTAGGAGGATGGGGAGTGAGGGCTGGAGGAACAGGCACCTTGAGCATAGGGGTTTAGAAACTCGAGTCCAGCTCGAGAATTTGCACGGTCACGTTGTCGGCGGCGTCCTCAACCCTTATCTCAAGGGGACCGAACGCCCAGGGAAAGCGCAATTCTCCCGCTGTGAGACTGCCGCTGAAAGTCAGATTTTGACGGGTGTTGGCCCCTTCAAAGCGGCTAAGACGGACGGTCAGCGGAGAAGCATCCTCTACCCTCAATTTTAAAACGCCCTCGAGTCCTTCACGGCGCACAGACAGGGCGGTGAACTGTGGTGCGGTGCGGTCAATCTGAAAGCGGCCCGCTAAGGTTTTGCTTTGGTCATAGTGGGTTACGGTCAGCTCGAGCAAAGTTTCTCCTTCAGGCAAGAGGGGTTGATAACGCACCACGCCGCCAGGGTTGGGAGTGAGTTTGACGGTTTGACCTCCCAGCTTCAGGCTCACCTCGGAATCAAAATTGGTCCTCAACTCGAGCGTAAAATCTCGCTTCGGGGTTGCGCTGGGCAAGGTTCCCTCGAGCGTGAAGGGAAGCGAGCGCAGGCGGTCTCGCTCGAGGTTAAAACGGTCGGTGGCGTCCAGCACCAGCGATTCCTTTTGACCGTTCTGGACCTGCTGCCCACTGGGCACAGGCTGCTCACCTGCTTTGGTGCTGGCGGCCACTTCGCCCTCGAGCACCTTAAGCAAACCATCGGCGTCCACCCGAAAAACTGTTCCGCGCACCCCCGCCACCAGGGTGGCGGTTCGCAGCTCGTAATTGCCCTTACCCTTTCCCACCACGTTCCAGGCGCTGCCTTGCTCGAGCAGCAAGGTCACTTTGCGCCCTCCACTCGCCAATTTTTCGACCGCAAGAACCTTCAGGTGCGCCGCTGCACCCAGCCGCAGGTAGCCGCCGCCCTCAAAGCCCAGCTCGGCCCAGCTTGCGGCCCCGGTGCGAACGCTTCCCTCCCCCTCGAGTGAATCTCCCTTTTGCATGGTTTGCCAAGTGGTTGCCGTTTGCAGTTCCACTAGACCCTTAAATGCCTCGAGCCGCACCGCACCTAGACCGCTCAGTTTCTCCAGATACCAGGGTCGCGCATCTTCGACAAAATCGCTTTGAACCCGGTTGAGCAGGTTGAGGCTTTTACCTACACCCACGTTGAGGTTTTTAAATCCTCCGCCGTACAGGTTGACTTTGCCCTCGAGCACCGCCAGACGCGACCGTGGCCCGGTCAAATCCACTCGGGCGCGGCTGCCCCGCTCGAGCCGAAAATGAACCTGATTTACAAACCCCACCAGCGGTCCTTGCACATAAGCCTGTCCATCGGTCAAAGCGGGTTCATTACTCTTTAACTCGAGGCTGGACCGTGACCCCAGCTTTAAGCGTCCTCCACCCTCCTCGAGCGTGAGCTGACCTACGAGCGTTCGCAGCGAACCCGACCCGGTTAAAAGTCCTATTTTAGCTGCTTCCCAGCCACTTGCAGACCTCACCTCGACCCTTCCCTCAAGCTCAGACAGCTCGAGCGCTTGGGCCGCACTCCCTACAAACAGGGTTAAAAAAATTAAAAAAAATCTCATAACCCCAATGTAAACGCCTGATAGTCACAAAATGCTTACAGACTTAACCTCAAAGCCGTTAAAAATTCGTAAAAACCGTTGCACAGTTTTCTGGAGGGTCAAGTCCACCACCGTTACATTCGCCTAGCCCTATTAAAAACACCCTTCTAAAATCAGAAGGGTGTTTTTAATAGGACAAAATGCTTGTTGATATTTAAATGCTATCAAGCTTGAGCACTTTCAGGATTGCCGAGGGATTTGGACCCACTCGAGACTTCGATACGGCGAACCTGCGCGGCGATGGGCTTGGGAATCTCGAGGGTGAGAATACCATGCTCGATTGTGGCGCTAACACCTTCGCCTACGCCCGCAGGAACCCGCAGGGTCCGGCTGAACTCACCTCGATTCAGGCTATGGACCAACACTCGAGCGTCTGCATTATCAAACTCGGCAAACTTGCCTTTGACGGTAAGCGTGCGACCCTCGAGCGAAACCTCCAAATCTTCAGCTTTCACACCAGGCAAGGCCAGACGGACGGTGAAACGATTGTCAAACTCGAGCAAATCCACGCTCGAGACGGGAGGGTGGGGTGGGGTGGTTTGAGTGTGGTTCAGGTCAGAAAATATACGGTCTAACAGCGTGTTAGCAGTGCGGTAAGTCATCATATTAAATCTCCTAGTGACTGGAAGAGGATATTTTTAAGGATTCAAAGGGCGCAATCCAAGTGCGTCCCCTGATGGAAAAACTATATAACTTGAGTCTGGTCTTGTCAAGTCTTATTACTCCTTAGCTTCAGATATATAGAGTTGATATAGACCTCATCGGCTCGAGCAAGTTCTGCTTGCGCTCGAGTGCAGCCTGAAATTCAAAAACTTTATCCATCTTTCCAAAACATGCTCGAAGACCTGTTCGGACCCTTTTAAAACTGTGCCTTTTACCCCCTCGAGCAGTCTGTCCATAGCGTAAAATGGTGTGTTCAATTCAAGGCTCGAGTGCGGCGCTCGAGTGTTTGCCCATTTGCATTTGTGGAGTCTGCATTTCCGGAGGATAGAATGCTCGAGATTAAATCGGAATTTACGCCCAGTGGGGACCAGCCCACCGCCATCTCAAGTTTGGTGGAAGGTCTGGGCGATGGTCTGAGGTTTCAAACGCTGTTGGGTGCGACGGGTACGGGTAAAACTTACTCTGTGGCGAAGGTGATTGAGGCCACCGGACGGCCCGCACTCATCATGGCTCCCAACAAGATTCTGACCGCTCAGCTTGCCAGTGAGTTCCGCGAGTTTTTTCCTGGTGCAGCGGTAGAATTCTTTGTCTCCTACTACGATTTTTATCAACCTGAAGCTTACGTTCCGGGCCGAGACCTGTTCATAGACAAGGACGCCGCCGTAAACTCCGAACTCGAGCGGTTGCGCCACTCCACCACCCGCAGCCTGCTGACCCGCCCAGATACCATTGTGGTGGCGTCGGTCAGCGCCATTTACGGCCTGGGAGACCCGGAGGAGTACCGCGCCCTGAATCTGGTGCTTAGCCTGGGTCAAAAGATTGGGCGAGACGGCATTATTGACCGCCTGATAGAGCTTCAGTACGAGCGCAACGACGTAGAGATTCTGGCCGGACGCTTCCGGGCCAAAGGCGACGTCATCGAAATCTGGCCTTCTTACGATGAAGCCCCAATGCGGCTCGAGCTGTGGGGCGACGAACTCGAGCGCATTGTTTTGTACCATCCGGTCACAGGAAATATGACCGCCGAACTCAAGTCTGCGGTGGTGTATCCGGCCAAACACTACGTCTCGAGCGCCGGAAACGTGGAACGCGCTATCGTCACCATCGAGCAGGAGCTGTGGGAGCGGGTGGAGTATTTTAGCAGTGTGGGAAAACTGCTCGAGGCCCAGCGCATCAAGGAACGCACGCTTTACGACCTCGAGATGCTCAAGGTTTTGGGGTACTGCAACGGGATTGAAAACTACTCCAGGCACATGGACGGACGCGCCGTGGGAGCCACGCCGTACACCATGCTGGACTACTTCCCCAGCAATTTTCTGGCCTTTATTGACGAGTCGCACGTCACGGTGCCGCAGGTGGGCGGCATGAGCAGTGGAGACCGCTCGAGGAAGCAAACGCTGGTGGATTACGGGTTCAGGTTGCCCAGTGCGCTGGATAACCGCCCACTCAACTTTGACGAGTTTCTGGGCAAGCTGGGCCAGATTGTGTTTGTGAGCGCCACACCGGGGCCATGGGAGCGCGAACACGCCGAGAACGTAGCAGAGCAGATTATTCGGCCTACCGGACTGGTGGACCCACAGGTAAATATCCGGCCCATTCAGGGACAGGTAGAAGACTTACTGGGCCGCATCCGCGAAAGGGCGGCTCGAGACGAAAGGGTTCTGGTGACCACCCTGACCAAGAAAATGTCCGAGGACCTCACCGAATACATGCTCGAGAAGGGCGTGCGGGCGCGGTATTTGCATTCGGATATTGACACGATAGAGCGTCAGGTCATCATTCGGGATTTGCGGCTGGGACACTACGACGTGATTGTGGGCATCAATTTGCTGCGCGAGGGTCTGGACCTACCTGAGGTTTCGTTGGTAGCCATTCTGGACGCGGACAAACCCGGTTTTCTCAGAAGCGAGCGCTCCCTGATTCAAACCATCGGACGGGCGGCCCGCAACGTGAACGGCGAGGTGATTCTGTACGCCGACAATACCACTCCCGCCATGGAATTTGCCATCAGTGAAACCAGCCGCAGGCGAAACATCCAGCTCGAGTACAACGAACTGCACGGCATCACACCAACCACCATTAAAAAGGGAATTCGCGGCATTATTCGCGGTGAAGAAGGGGTGAGCGACGAACCCGACATGCTCGAGGCCGCCGACACCAAAGAAGCCTTGCTCGAGCAGATTATGGAACTGGAACTCGAGATGTGGAACGCTTCCGAAGAACTGGATTTTGAAAAGGCCGCTGGGACACGGGACCAGATTCGGGCGCTCGAGGCCAAGTTGAACGGCAAGGAGTTCAAGCAACCCACCGTGCCAGGGCAGAAAGTGCGGGCTAAAAAGGGACGGCGGTAAATTCAGAAAACCCAAGGGAGAGTCTCAATTCTCAAACTCGAGACTCTCCCTTGGGTTTAAATTTGAATGAAATCAATGCTTCAGAAGCGTATAGCGCTGGTCTTGTTGCATCCATAACTCG
>JACMOA010000070.1 GCA_014378225.1 Deinococcales bacterium
CTGATTGTGTTGAGTTTTCTGGGTCCCCAGAGAAATGGGGAGATGGTGTGGTGGGGGGGCGGATAGGCCCGGTAGGTGCGGCGAGGCCCGATAGGTGCTGTTTTCGCCAAGACGCCGCTTTGTCCAAGACATGGGGAGATGGGTTTTTGAGTGTCGTTAAAGTGAGCGAACCTTTGGGAATCTCGAGCACGCAAGGACACCTCATTAAGGTTCAAATCTTTTCCCCCCCTGCTCCTCCGCTCCCCCGCTCCGTGTTTCGCAATCCTGTGCGAACCGCTTTCCCACTCTCCCAGCTCGAGCAAAAGGCGGTTTTCTGATGCCCGAATGGTTACTCGTACTCCTGATTGTGGTCCTCAAGGCCACACTGGTCTCGCTGGGTTTGCTGACCACCTTTGCCTATATGACTCTGGTAGAGCGCCGCCTGCTGGCCCGGATGCAGATTCGGCACGGCCCCAACCGGGTAGGGTTTCAGGGCTTGCTGCAACCCCTGGCAGACGCGGTTAAGAGTATTTTTAAGGAAGACATCATCGTCAAGAATGCCGATAAACTGGTGTTCTTGCTCGCACCCGTCATTTCCGTGATGGCAGCGCTCACCGCCTTTGCCATCATTCCGGCGGGTCCGGCGGGCAGCTTTTTTGGCGAAGACCCGTGGGTATTTGACCTGGATGTGGGCGTACTCTTTGTGCTCGCCATGACCAGTATGGGTGTGTACGGCATCTTCCTGGGTGGCTGGGCCTCCGGGTCCAAATATCCTCTGCTGGGCGGACTCCGCTCGAGCGCCCAGATGATTTCTTACGAGCTGGGTATGGGCCTCTCCATTCTGGGCTTACTGATGTTGGTGGGAGACACTAACCTGCGGAGCATTGTGGAGTGGCAGGCCGCAAACGGGGCCATCATCATTTTTCAGTCGCTGGCTTTCGTGACCTTTCTCATCTCGAGCTTTGCCGAAACCAACCGCACTCCCTTTGACCTACCCGAGGCCGAGCAGGAACTGGTGGCGGGCTATCTCACCGAATACTCGAGCATCAAGTGGGCGCTGTTTCAGATGGCCGAGTACATCAACATGATTACCGCCTCGGCGCTGATGGCTACGCTGTTTTTTGGCGGTTACAAAGGTCCGGCTTTTCTTGACGCAATTATTCCCGGCATCTCGAGCTGGCCTTTCGTGTGGTTCATCCTCAAGATTGCTGCCTTCCTGTTCCTGTTCATCTGGGTTCGCGCCACGCTGCCCCGACTGCGCTACGACCAGCTTCAGCGCTTTGGCTGGAAGATTCTTTTTCCGATTGCGCTGTTCAACACCATGTTCACCGCATTTTACCTGGCGTTTTTCCCCAACGCTCCACTGTGGATTCTGGGCCTGCTCGAGCTGGGATTTGTAGCGCTGTGGCTGGCCTTTAGCTCGAGACCTGCCAAAGAAGTTCTGAGTACTCGAGCGCCGATGGGAGGGGATTGAGTATGTGTGTTAATTCTAAGTTGCTGACATTGAAATGTTGTTCTACGGATGGGGTGATGGGGGGAGAGGGAGATAGGGGGATAGCTTTGGCTTGTGGCCTCGGCTCGAGCTGGTTTTTTCTCCCCCGCACCCCCGCACCCCTGCCCCCCCGCTCGAGAAGAGGGTCCCAATGAGTGTTTTAGAAATCGCAAAAGGAATGGGCATCACCCTGTCCAAACTATTCCAGAAACCCGTCACCATTTCTTACCCAGAGCAACCCGCGCAGCTCAAACCGCGTTTTCGAGGGCGGCACGTTCTCACCCGCCACACCGGAACGGGCCTCGAGAAGTGCATTGGGTGTTCCTTGTGTGCGGCTGCTTGTCCCGCCTACGCCATCTATGTGGAAGCGGCAGAAAACGACCCTCGAGACCCAGTTTCGCCAGGGGAGCGCTACGCTAAAGTTTACGAAATCAACATGCTGCGCTGCATTTTTTGTGGCATGTGCGAGGAAGCCTGCCCCACCGGAGCGGTGGTGCTGGGCAACGAATTTGAAATGGCAGATTATCGTTATGGGGACTTTGTATACGGCAAACAAGACATGCTGGTGGGAACTCAGGGCAGCAAACCGCAGCGCCGGGAAGCCAAGAAATACAAAAAGGCGGTCAAGATGGGCTTTCAGGTAACGGTACGCCCCGAACTCGAGGGGGTCAAATATCTGGCCTCGAGAGAGGTTTCCTCGTGATGGGGTTGGGTGGGCGCTCGAGTGCCGAGGTAAATCCATGCTAGCCCTTTTCGCCCTTTTCGCCCTACTCATTATTTCCGGGGCGCTCGTCACTATTCTGGCCCAAAACGCGGTTCACGCCGCTCTAGGGCTGGTGGGAACCCTACTAAGCCTTGCGGTGGTCTACGTGATGCTCGAGGCCCACTTCATCGCGTCCATTCAAGTCATTGTGTACGCGGGCGCAATCATGGTGCTGTTTTTGTTTGTGATTATGCTGCTGGTCACCGCTCGCCCGGTTAAATCTGAGAACCCCATTCCCTACGTGAATGAAATCGCAGGCGGCGCGGCGGCCCTGGTTTCTGGGGCAATGGTGTTTCTGGTGGTCAGCTTCAAGGACCCCAAACCGCTCGAGGCGGCAGCGGCAGCCCTGAAAGGCGGAGCGCCCGGACCCGTGGGTGAAAACCTGTTTACCCAATTTCTGCTCCCCTTCGAGGCCGTCTCCATCGTTTTACTGGTAGCGGTGGTGGGTTCGGTGGCCCTGGTGCAGCGCCCTGAAGTCAAAGATGAAGAACTTCCCGAATACGCGGGTCAGATGGACGGCGCAAGGGTGCGTCCCCCTGTGGCCATCTCTGGAACGGCTCTCACCCTCGAGCTAACTGAAGACGCTTCTCTTAACCCTGCTCGCTCGAGCAGTGAACTCAAACCCAAACTTGAAGCAGGAGGCGCATCGTGATTCCCACCGCCGCAGTTCTGGCGCTTTCCGCCATTTTGTTCTCAATTGGCTTGGTGGGCGCAATGGTGCGCCGCACCGCTGTGATGGTCTTTCTGTCGGTTGAACTGATGCTCAACGCTGCCAATTTGCTTTTGGTGGCCTTTGCAAGAGCCTGGGGAGATTTGGTCGCTCAAAGCGCGGTGTTCATTGTGATGACCTTAGCCGCCGCCGAGGTCGCCATCGGCCTCGCCATCATCATCGCCATCTTCCGCAAGCGGGTGTCTACCAACGTGGATGATTTGGCGGAGTTGCGGGGATGAAGGGGATTTCTGTTCCGGCGCTTTCTTGTGCAGTTTTCCCTGAAAAAATGGAGAGCAGGGGTGAAAGCGAGCAGGGGAGAACGTCAAAGCTCTCAGCTCTGGCTCAAGCTATGTTTGTCCCCCCCGCTCCTGTGCTCCTCTGCTCCTCTGCTCAACCTTTCGGAGGTCGTGCATGACGATTCCGCTTTACCTCATGCCCCTCTTCCCGCTGGTGGGCTTTTTAATCACCATCATCTTTGGCAAGCAGCTCAAAGGGAACTCGAGCGGTTGGATTGCCAGCATCATGGTCCTGCTTTCTTTCGTGGTGGCCTTTCTAAGTTGGTCCAGCCTCGCTACCGAGGCCAAGCATCAAGTGTTGTGGCAGTGGCTCCCGGATATGGGAACCGTGGCTAAAGACGCACAGGAGGGCGCTCGAGCGAACCTCAGCGTGGGTTTTTATCTGGACCAACTCTCGAGCATCATGACCCTGGTAATTACCGGGGTGGGCTTCCTCATTCACCTGTTCAGCATCGGGTATATGGAAGGCGATGCCCGCAAAAGCCGTTATTTTGCTTTCCTGAACTTCTTTGTAGCGCTGATGTTGATTCTGGTTCTTGCGGATTCTTACCCACTCATCTTCGTAGGTTGGGAAGGCGTGGGCATGGCCTCGTACCTCCTCATTGGCTTTTGGTACTCGAGCAAGGACAACGCGGACGCGGCCCGCAAAGCTTTCATCATGAACCGGGTTGGAGATTTGGGCTTCATGCTGGGTATGTTCTTGCTGTTCAAACTGGCCGGAACCCTGGTGATTCCAGACCTGATTCTGGACTTCGACGCTGAAGGTGCTATGGGGAGTGCGCTCGAGCTGACCTGTTTGTTCCTACTCGTCGGCGCGGTGGGCAAGAGTGCACAGTTGCCGCTGACCACCTGGCTCCCAGACGCGATGGCGGGTCCTACCCCCGTTTCTGCACTGATTCACGCCGCCACCATGGTCACTGCGGGGGTTTACCTGATTGCCCGCTCGAGCTTCCTGTTCGACTTTGCCCCGATTGCTCAGAACTGGGTAGCCTGGGTGGGCGGACTCACCGCGCTTTACGGCGCACTCTCGGCGCTCAATCAATACGACATCAAGAAGATTTTGGCCTTCAGCACCGTTTCGCAGATTGGCTACATGTTTCTGGCGGTGGGACTGGGTGCGTACTGGGCAGCGGTGTTTCACCTCGTCACCCATGCCTTTTTCAAGGCTCTGCTGTTTCTCTCGAGCGGCTCGGTGATTCACGGCTTGGGCGGGGAGCAGGACGTTCGCAAGATGGGCGGCCTGCGTAAAGCACTGCCCTTTACCCACGCGGTCAGCTTGATTGGAACCCTGGCAATTGCCGGAATTCCCCCGCTGGCGGGTTTCTTTTCTAAAGACGCCATCCTGCTCGAGGCGTATGTTCACAATCTGCCGCTCTACATTATTGGCCTGACCGTGGCGCTGCTGACCGCGTTTTACATGATGCGCTGGTATCTGCTGGTCTTCGCTGGAACCTACCGGGGAAATGCCCACCCACACGAGGGCGGCGCAATTTTTAAGTTCCCGCTGGGCGTGCTGGCCGCACTCACTACCGTGGGTGGTCTGCTGGGCCTGCCGCACTTTCTGGCCACCAACTATCTCGAGGAATACCTCAAGCCCGTGGTGGGGCCGTTTGAAGAAGGAAAGGTGCTTAAAGTGGCCGAGTCCACCGAGTTTATGCTGATTGCCTTTGCGGTGGGCGCGGCCCTGCTGGGCTTCTTGGTGGCTTTTCTGCGTTACCGTGCAAACAAACTCGAGCGCCTGCGCGTTTTTGGCGAAACCTCGAGTCAGGCGCTCTACCTCAACACCCTGTACGACGAAACTGTGGGCCGTCCGGCACGGGCACTTTCCCGTGGCCTTGACGCCGCAGACGCAGGTGTGACCGGTGCGCTCGAGGGAAGCGGCGTGGTCTCGAGCAGTCCGGGCTGGTGGACCGTGGTGATTCAAAACGGCTTTGTGCGCTCTTACGCGGCCTCCATGCTGCTGGGAACCCTGGCGCTGATGGGGTATTTGCTGTTCAAGGTTCTGGGAGAGGGGTCGTGATTCGGCGTAGTGGGTTTGTTTTCGTCGCTCGAGAGAAAGTGGGAGAGTACGAGAGTGGGAGAGTGAGAAGCAGTTCAACTATCTCTCACCCTCTCACCCTCTCACCCTCTCTCCCTCATTCCTTGC
>JACMOA010000071.1 GCA_014378225.1 Deinococcales bacterium
AACCCAGAACCCAAAACCCAAACCCGAGAACCCAAAACCAACCCCATGACCCCCATCACCCTAACCTACACCCTCGAGCGCGAAGACCACCTGGCCCTAGCGCTGCACACCGTCCGCACCGACTTCCTGCAGCGCCGCCGCACTCAGATTAACCGCATTGTGTTGGCGCTTGCGCTGGCCTTATGGATGATTTTTCTGGCTCGAGTGTTCAACTTTTCTGGCTTAGTGGGTGTGGCCCTGCTCAGCGCGGGCATGGGAATTCTGGGTTACTGGCTCTATCCCCGGCTGGTCGAGGCGGCTATCCGGCAGCAAACCACGGCCTTTTACAACCGAAACCCAGGGGCGCGTGGGGAGCAAACTCTCACCCTGACCGGGACTGAACTGACCGGGCGCTCGAGCAAATCCGAAGTTCGTTTCGAGTTGAGCGCAGTACAGCGCCTCGAGCAAAGTCCTACGCATCTGTTCGTTATGCTGGGTGAAAACAACGTGATTATCGTGCCAAAGCGGGCTTTCTCGAGCGCGGAGGAACAAAAGCAATTTGTGGTAGGGGTCTCGAGTAGGGCGTGAGCCACACAGAGAACATCTGTAAATCCAGAACTTGAGGGTGGCTCGAGCGGGTAAATTAAACCCATGCCTCGAGCCATCATTTTTGACCTGGACATGACCTTGCTGGACCGCCGCGCCAGTGTGGAGCAGTATTTGCAGGGCAGCTTGGAGCGCCTGAAACTCGAGCCGCACGAGTATTCGAGCTACCGAGAACGGTTTCACTTTTTTGACCTTGAGGGCTACGGTCCCAAAGAGGTTTTATTCTCGAGCCTGCAAGTGGAATTTGCCCTCGAGCACGCGGTCCAGGATTTGCTCGAGGAATTCTGGGCGCACATGGCGCTTTACCCACATCCTTTTGATGATGCCCTCGAGACCTTGACCGTCCTCAAATCACGCGGGTACAAGCTGGGTATCGTCACCAATGGACAAACTTCACAGCAATGGGGCAAAATCAGAAACGCAGCGCTCGAGCCATTTTTTGAAACCATCGTGGTGTCTGAAACCGAGGGAATCCAGAAACCAGACCCAGAAATTTACGCTCGAGCGGGTTCACGCCTGAACGTTCCTTTGGCAGAGTGTTTATTCGTGGGCGACCACCCGGAAAATGACGTTCTGGGCGCAGCTCGAGCGGGCCTAAAAACTGCGTGGCTGAGTCAGGGCCGTGTGTGGCCCTCGAGCGAGGGAAGCCCTGATTTTGTGCTCGAGGGTTTGACGGATTTGGTGGGTCTTTTAGGGCGCTCGAGTGAAGCAGATTAAAGTTTTGAGCGCATCTGAATCGCCTGAACCACCAGCACCACACCTGAAATCAGTGCGTAAGCCCCAATCACAGCAATGACCGAGAGTGCGCCCACCCCAGGGTTTAGGTAAAGTAAAACGCCAAAAATCACGCTAACCAGCCCGCTCAGGCCCACGGCCCATTCCCAGGCTCCTGGAATTTCGTTTCTAAGCCTGTATGCCGCTATCATCTCGAGGATTCCACTGAATACGGCCCAGAACGCCACGGTGTAAAGCAAAAACAAACCCGTAAAGCCAGGTGAAAGCAGGGTAAAAATACCCACGCCTACGCCCAGAAAGCCCATAATGGCGGTCCAGCCCCAGGAGCGGCTCGAGGTGTGACCAAAAGCATAAATCAGGGCGCTTACGCCGTCAAACAGCACGTAAATGCCAAACAGCAAGACGAGATAGGACAGGGTGAGTCCCGGTGAAAACAGCGCCAGTAGGCCAAAGCCAATGGCTATGAGACCCCGCAGCAGGGTAAAGCCCCAGCCGTGCGCCCTCACTCGAGCGGGGGAGGGAGGGGTGGAGGTTTGGGGTGGAGGCGAAGAAGGTGAAATGGAGCCGCTTTGAGTCATAGTTTTCTCCTAATAAATAACTTAAAAGTTGTGCAGACTCGAGCGGCTTTAATAAAGGTTGGGTCCTGAACTTCTTGGCTCGAGGGCTGAAGTTAGTTTACGCTGGACGCAAATCTTGGGGCAAGGGGTAAAACCTAATCAGACGGTCATCCACCCGTAGCACAGCGCATCCGCAAATCACTTGAGTCAGGACCTCTCAAGTCAGGAATGCTCGAGCTGGTCCCCGAGCATTCCACGCAACACCAGCGCGTTGCCGATGCGTTCAGAAGGGTTTTTGCGAAGCAGCATCAAGCATAGAGCGTCCAGTGAATCCACCGAGCTTCCCCGAACCTGATGCGGCGGAACCGGAGCGCTCGAGACGTGCTGGCGCATCACTTCTGGTAGGGTTCCGTAAAAAGGAAGTTGCCCACTCAGCGCCCAGTACATCAGCACGCCCAAACTATATAAATCTGTGGCGGGGGTGGAGGGATTGCCCAGCGCCTGTTCTGGGGCCATGTAGCCCGCAGTTCCCATGGCGATACGCTCTTCGAAGACCTCGCCCACTGGGCCAGAAAGGTCGAAATCAATGAGTCGGATGCTGTAATCCGGCGTAACCATCACGTTTTCGGGCTTGAGGTCGCGGTGAACCACTCCGTGTTCGTGGATGTAGGCCAGTGCCTCGAGCAGTTGAATCAACACCTTTAAAAAATCCTGTCTACGCTCGGTTCCGCGCTCGAGGGCGGTGTGTCCATCCTGGGCTGCAAACACCCTGCTCAGCACCTCTCCAGGCGCGTAGTCCAGCAGCAGTCCCGGCTGGTTTTCGATGGTCAGGCGCTCGAGCACAGGATTGATGAGCGGGTGTTTCCAGGTGTGGGCTAACTGGTACTCCCGGTTGACCCGGCTCTCGAGGGCGGGAGGCAGCAGTTTGAGCACGTAGGGACGGCCTTCAGGGTCAAAGACCAAGTACACCACACTGTTAGCTCCCCGTGCAAACGGGCGCACCACGCGGTATCGGCCTGAGATGAGGGTGCCCTGAAGCGCCATTTACAAGGACTATAGCACGGGGTTCTCGAGCTTTTCGAGCAGAAATTCATTTTATGAACACCTCGAATCGAGTATCCTAATTCGGTCTATTCCGCCGAGGTGGGATATTGCCGCCAACTTTGTATTTTGATTTGCAGCAAAAGCGAGTGTAGCGTGGCTCGAGGGGAACCATGACCGACATTGAAAATCCTACTGGGGCAGATAAACCGGGCATAGCGCCGGGTAATCAGGCGGGAGCGCCGGAAAGTTTTGGCCGCAAGCTGTGGCGCGAAGTCATCAAGCCGTACGGCGAGGCTATCTTATTTGCCGTGGTCATTACCACGTTTCTGTTTACTCTGGTGGCGGTAGACGGAACCAGTATGATGCCCAACTTGAGAACCGGGGAGCGGGTCTTTATTCCCAAATATGAAACCTGGCTGCACCGAGTAGGTATCGGCAGCTTTCAGCGCGGCGATATTCTGGTGTTCAAACCACCTGGTGACGCTGGAGACCGGGTGAGCTTTCTGGGATTGTGGAACTACACACCTTTTCTTATCAAACGTTTGATTGGGCTGCCCGGTGACAAGATTAGGATTGATAAAGGTGTTGTTTTTCTCAATGACAAGCAACTGGACCAGAGCTTCACCACTGATTACTGGAAGAAACGGGGCTGCTGGGAAACCGACGGCAATTATGCCAACAACGTGGACTTCAACAACAACGATGGCCGCAGCCTCACCGTTCCAGCGGGTCAGTATTTCATGATGGGAGACAATCGCAATGTGGGGGGAAGCCAAGACTCGAGATTTTTTGGTACGGTCCCCATGAACAACGTCTCGGGCCGCGCTACCTTCGTGTTATGGCCTTTTGTGCGCCAGACCGAGGCGGATTACACCTGTGATAGCAACAGCAAAACCTCGGTCAAGTTGAGTGGTGAAAACGTGGGCAACTGGCGGATTCTGCAAAGGCCAGACGGATTCAAGGCGCTCGAGGGGACGACTCCATAAGAATTCTCGTGAAACAGCGATTGGGAACAAGGATAAAATAACTTTCCAATTTTGAAAATCCCCTTGTCATGTTGAGCAAAGCGAAACATCTCAACCCAGTGGATATTTAGACCCTTCGCCTCGCTCAGGGTGACAGAAAAAAAGTGTTATTGCTCGAGATAAAACACGGAAGTTAGCTCAATCCCAATCCTTAGCAATTAGCAAATATACCGCTCGAGCAGTTTTATAGTGTTCGAGCGGTTTCGCTTTATGGTCCTAAATTTGTCCACCCTGTTCCAGGAATCAGCACAGACTGTTACAACCCCAACGTTTTATTAGTGGTCAGTACACAAGCGCTCAAGCTTATAAGTCCTTTACACACAGGTCTTACACACTTTACACAACACACTCTCCCGCGCTGTGCTAAACTCCTGCAAGCGTGGACCGAAGTCCACTCGAGGAGGGAAAGGCCAGAAATGCGGGTTAAGAGGGCAGCGCAAGGTCTGGAGAGGGTTTCAAGTGGTGAGGTATCGGTTTTCAGTGAGGCAACGAGTCTTGACTGAAAACTGAGAACCGAAAACTGAAAACTACTTTCAGAAGACGAGGTGACGGTGAGCGAGTTTCTGCGGATGCCGTCAGGGTGGAGAAACGCACCCTTCCCCGCTCGAGTGAACTGCTCGAGCAAGTGCGGTTATAAGCGACGCGGTGACGCGACGATAATGCCGGATACGGTTTTGAAGATTTGGGAATAGGGTCAGGCCGACCAGAAAAGATTTGGAGGGTTATAACTCCCAACTCGAGCCTAATTTTTGGGTTTCTGAAACTCGAGGTTGGGTTTTGGAGTGTGAGGTCTTGGCGTATGCAGTTAAATAGACTGCTCGAGCGAGAGGACGTTTAACGCAGGTTGAACGCTGCTTTTGCTCCGGCTCTGAACTGCTGCTTGAGGGTGGTACAAATGTACTCAAAGGAGTTTTAGATGTGTGGAATCGTGGGATACGTAGGCTACCGGAATGCTCAGGACGTGTTGCTGGGCGGACTTTCTCGGCTCGAGTACCGGGGTTACGACAGTGCAGGGATTGCGGTTAAAGCGCGCTCTATGGGAACGTCTTCCACCCAAATCACTGTGAGTAAAAAAGCGGGCAAGCTGGCGGTTCTGGCTCAGGAACTCGAGAATTCTCCCTTGACAGGGTGCATTGGCATTGGACACACCCGCTGGGCCACCCACGGGCTGCCCAACGACGCCAACGCCCATCCACACGCCACCGAAGACGGACGGCTGGTGATTATTCACAACGGCATCATCGAGAATTACCTCAGCCTGAAGGAAGGATTGCTGGCCAGGGGACACGTTTTTCGCAGTGAAACCGACAGTGAGGTGCTGGCCCACCTGATTGAAGAAACCTACCGGGGCAACCTCGAGCTGGCGGTGCGCGAGGCGCTACGTCAAGTGCGCGGCGCATACGGCATTGTGGTGACGCACGCGGACCACAACCAGATTGTGGCGGCCCGGACGGTCAGTCCGCTGGTGATGGGCATTGGCGAGGGCGAAATGTTTCTGGGTTCGGACGTTCCGGCGCTGCTGCCGTACACCCGTAATATGATTTTCTTGCACGACGGCGACATGGCGGTGCTTTCACAGGACGGTTACAGAATCACTAATCTCGAGGGCGTCGAGCAAACTCGAGAAGTGACCCTCATTGACTGGGATGCAGAGGCTGCCGAAAAGGGTGGGTTCGACACCTTTATGCTCAAAGAGATTTACGAGCAGCCCACCGCACTCACCAACACCCTGATGGGCCGCCTTCACGACGAAACCGGGGAAGTGGTGCTGGACATCGCGCTCGAGCCAGCGGGTTTTGAGCGCATTCACATCGTGGCTTGCGGAACGGCTTACTATGCCGCGTTGGTGGGCGAATATTTGATTGAGCAGCTCGCTAGGGTTCCAGTGGAAGTGGACGTGGCCAGCGAATACCGATACCGCGAACCGCTGGTGGACGACAAAACCCTGGTGATTGTGGTTTCGCAGTCTGGGGAAACCATTGACACGCTCGAGGCGTTGCGTGAAGCCAAAAAATCGGGCGCTAAAACGCTGGGCGTGATTAATGCCAAAGGCTCGAGCATGACCCGTGAGGTGGACGATGTGCTCTACATTCACGCGGGACCGGAAATTGGGGTAGCCAGCACCAAAGCGTATACCGCAATGGTCAGCGCCATGCTGCTGCTGGCCCTGTGGCTGGGCCGCGCTCGAGGAACCCTGAACGCCAAAATGGGCGCAGAGTTGCTGCACGGCGTGCGGGAACTGCCCCGACTGGTGGAGGAAAGCCTCCAACCAGAGCGGGTAGCCCACATTAAGAAGGTGGCCGAAAAGTACAAAGACTCGAGGGACTACCTATTTTTAGGGCGTGGGGTCAACGCGCCCACCGCGCTCGAGGGGGCCTTGAAGCTTAAAGAAATCTCTTACATCCACGCCGAAGGGTACGCTAGTGGCGAGATGAAGCACGGCCCCATTGCGCTGATTGACTCGAATCTTCCGGTGGTGGTAGTGGCTACCGAATCCAGACTGCTCGAGAAAACAGTGAGCGCCATTCAGGAAGTCAAGGCGCGTTCTGGCAAGGTAATTGCACTGGTCACGGACGGAGATTCTATGGCCTCGAGACACGCGGACGACGTGATTTCAGTTCCTCGAGCGCACGAAATGGTCTCCCCCATCGTGAACGTGGTAGCGCTGCAATTGCTGGCTTATTTCACGGCCACCGCCCTCGAGCGCGACGTGGACAAACCCCGAAATCTGGCCAAGAGCGTGACCGTCGAATAGGAGACGGGAGCCAAAAGAAGAGGAAGCTTTCTCAGCTCCCTCTTCTTTTTTATGCCCTCAAGCGTGTTGACTCGAGCGCTTTATCAATCGGTCATTTCAAAGCCTTCTTTCACGTACATCGCCAGTGAGGTCACAGGTTCGTAGGTCTCGAGGTGGGGCAGAGCGCGACCTGTGGAGTTGAACTTCTGAATCTGGTGCAGGCCAGGACGAGCGGCGTAGACGTTGCCCTCGTGGTCGGCAGAAATCTGAAGCGCCTGCTCGAGGTCTTCTCCGGGCAACGTGTCCAGCGCGAAACTCTGCACCGCCTTGCCCTCCCCGTTGATGCGCCGAATCTTTCTCGAGGGGATGTCCGAAATATAGATAGCCCCGCTCGAGTCCATGCCCAGACCGTCCAGAGTTCGCAGTTCGGGGTCGTCTTTAGACATTTTGAAGGCAAACCTGGAGAGATATTTTCCCTCGGCGTCAAAGCGCTGCACCTGACGGTTTCCGTAGTCCAGCACGTACACGCTGTCGTCGTATCCAGCCACAATCAGGCGGGGGTCGTTGAAGGTTCCCTTGCCGCCGCCGTTGCCACCAAAACGCCCCAGGTACTCGCCGTCCAGATTGAAGCGCTGCACAATACAGGTTTCGCCATCCAACACGTAAAGTTCCTGGGTGATAGGGCTGATAGACAGCGCCACCGGATGCAGAAACTCACCGGGTTTGAGGCCGTAAGCCCCAAAGGCCAGCAATTCCTCGCCACCCGGCGAAAACTTGCGAATCATCTTGGGAACCTCGCCGCTCGAGCGGTAACTCACGATGGCGGCGTAAAAGTTTCCTTTTGGGTCTACCGCCACACCCACAGGCGCGGCGGGAAGTGCGGTTCCAGGAGCAATCACGCCCACGCTAGATTGCAGGTTGCCTTCGCCGTCCAGTCGCCGCAGCACCCCTTTACGGGCGTTGGTAGACAATACCAGATAGCTGGGAACGTTGGCCTGGACCCGCTCCTCAAGCACGCCTGCGTCCAGACTCTCGATGATTTCGCTCAAACTTGGGCGCTTTTCCGGGTCCTTCTCCACCATGCTCATAATCAGGTCCGAGAGTGGCCCCGGAATCTCGTGGTTGATTTGCTTGGGCGGTGGTGGCATCTGAAACACCTGCTGGTGAACCACCACTTCGTAACTACCTTTAAAGGGCGTCTGGCCGGTAATCAGTTCGTAAAATACCAGCCCCAGACTGTAGATATCGCTCCTCGAGTCCAGTTTTTGGCCTTTGGCCTGCTCGGGACTCATGTAAATGGGGGTTCCTACCCGTGCCCCGGTCATGGTCAGGCGGGTCAGTACCTTGCCCACCGCAATCCCGAAGTCCATCAGCTTAATCCGGTCTGGGCGCAGTCCAGCAATCCCTTCCTGACCCAGCGCCACCATCACGTTGGCGGGTTTAATGTCGCGGTGGATAATGCCCTGACTATGAATATAACGCAATGCGTCTGCCAAGGAACGCACAATTAGGATGGTTTGGTCAAAGCTGAGCTTGTGGGTTTCCATCACACTCTCGAGCGTTTCACCTTCTACAAATTCCATGGCGATGTAGTGGTGGTTGCCCTGAGAGTTGTGGTCGTAGACTTTAATCACGCTAGGGTGGGACAACCGTTTGAGCACCTCGGCTTCGCGGTGAAAGCGGCGCACAAATTTAGCGTCTGCCACAAATTTCTCGAGCGGAATCTTGAGCGCAGACATGCGCCCATCCTCGAGCTTGCGGCCCCGGTACACACTGGCCATACCACCCACTCCCACCCGCTCGAACAGTTCGTAACCGGGAATCTGGAGCGCCTCTCCGATGAGTGAAGGATTCTTAGACTTGCCCCCCACACCAGTAGTCTTGTTACGACCTCCCCTTGCGCCGCCCATCTGTGGAAGATTGAGGGTGAAAAGGGGTCCTCTGACCACGGCCCCGCGTCGTCGCGGTCCTTTCTGAGCATTGGGTTTGCCCAGCACTACAAGAGCGCTAGACGTCAGCAGGAATGCGCCCACCATCGCACCGCCTGCTCTGGCGACGTTGTCCAGACTGGCCTGATACAACGCGAAGACCAGCGCAAACAGACCCAGAGTGAGGGCCAGCGGCGTTTCGCTAAACTTTAAAAAAAGAAGCAGAGAAACGACAAACAGCAACAAAAGTATAATCATGACTCAAAACTCCGCTGCTCCATTTTCATGCTCCTACCTTGACGATGATGCCGGTTACATTATCCGGTCCACCTCGCTGATTAGCCAGATTGATGAGATAGTCCAGAGCGGCCTGAGGGTCAAAGTTTCCCTTGAGTTCGGCTTTCATATCAGATTCCTCGACCAGTCCGTGTAGACCATCGGTGCAAAGGAAAAAAATGTCACTGGGTTGAACCTTGAGACCCCGAATGTCGGCCTGGACCTGGGGTTTGGTTCCCAGCGCTCGAGTGATGATGTTGCGGTAGGTGTGCTCTTTGGCTTCCTCGGCGGTCAAAAAGCCTTTGGCTACCTGCTCGGCCACCCAGGAGTGGTCTTCTGTAACCTGGCGCAACTCACCGCGCCGCACCAGCAACACTCGAGAGTCTCCCACATGGCCCAAGACGGCACGGCCCTCGTAAAACACCAGAGCGCTGAGCGTGGTGCCCATACCGCTGAGGTTGGGGTCGTAAAGCGCTGCTTGATGAATATTGCGGTTAGCCAGGGTAAACCCGCGCTCGAGCACCTTCTCGAGGGCAATCACCTCTCGGCCCTGCTGCATGGCGGTTGCGTACCCACTCAGAATCTCGGTCAGCGTTTCGATGGCCAATTTGCTGGCTTTTTCTCCAGCCACCGCGCCGCCCATACCATCTGCCACCGCCACCAGTTGTAAGGTTCCTTTGGGGGTGGAAAACGCTTTGATGCGGTGATAATCCTCATTGCTCTCGCGCACCCGTCCGGGGTGAGAACCGTGACCCAGTTGCAAATTTAGTGATTGCACGGTACGCTCCACATCGTAAGGACAATTCCAAGCCTTGCCCGATTCCTCATATTAACCTTATCCTAGCACGCTTTATCTGAAGCACAGTGCAAAAATCAGCATAGTGCTTTGTTGAGCCACCAGGTAACTTCTCCGCCACACTAAATACGTTTGGGGTCTTCTCTTTCTAACTCGCTCGAGAGTACACTCAGGAGCAAAGTTACCTTTCAGGAGTGTGCATGACCCGAATCGGCATTGTTGGCACTGGAAATATCAGCGGCATTTATCTGGAAAACGCGGCCAGACTAGGCTACGAGGTTCTGGCTGTAAGCGACCTGGACCTCGAGCGGGCGCAGGCACAGGCCACACAGTACGGCGTTCCGCACGCGCTCAGCGTGGACGACCTGCTGGCTCACCCAGACATCGAAATCGTGCTCAATTTGACCATTCCGGCGGCGCATGGACCCATTGCACTGCGCTCACTCGAGGCGGGAAAGCACGTTTACAACGAGAAACCCCTGGCTAGCACGCTTGAGGAGGCGAAAAAGATGCTCGAGCGGGCGGCTCAGAAGGGACTGCGGGTAGGGTGCGCCCCAGATACTTTTTTGGGCGCGGGGTTTCAGAGTGCGCGTGAACAGCTCAAAGGGGGAATCATCGGGCAACCGGTTCACGCCAGCGCTCTGATGGCCAGCGTGGGGCCGGAAGGCTGGCATCCCGACCCCTCCTTTTTCTTTCAGCCAGGAGCAGGACCGTTGTTTGATATGGGGCCGTATTACCTGACCGCACTCATCTCACTGTTTGGTAGCGTCTCGAGCGTGTTTGCTACGGTTAAGAGTACCCATACTGAGCGCACGGTGGGCAGCGGCCCTAAAGCGGGGCAGAGCGTTCCAGTCAACACTCCTACCCATGTGAGCGGGGTGCTGAACTTCGAGAGTGGACTGAGCGCCAGCCTGACCATGAGTTTTGACATGGTGCCGGGAAGTGCCCCGCTGCTCGAGGTTTACGGCACGAAGGGTTCGCTGACCCTGCCAGACCCCAACACCTTTGGCGGCCCTCTCGAGACCCATAGCGTTACGGGAGAAAAAATCGAACTTTCCCTGAACAAACCTTTCGAGGACAACTCGAGGGGCCTGGGGCTGGCGAATATGGCTCAGGCTATACAGGAAGGCCGCCCTCATCTAGCCAGCGGTCAATTGGCTTATCACGTCCTCGAGACGATGTTCAAACTGCTTGAGTCTGGAGAGGCTGGCAAGCTCATGACCCTCGAGAGCAAGGTAGTGCGTCCAGAAGCGTTGGGAGAAATTGCCGCTCGAGTGGGTTAGGTTGAGTTCTCGGTTTTCGGTCTTTAGCAAACATACCAATCAATTTTTGTTCATAGTTCATTGCTCACCACTTGTCTCCAAAAGGAACTCCCCATGAACCAACCTCAAATCGGCGTCCAGATGTACACTTTGCGCGACCCTGCAGAAAAAGATTTTGTAGGAACTCTCGAGCGCGTTTCTCGAATGGGTTTTGCAGGCGTGGAATTTGCCGGGTATTTTGACCTCAAGGCTAAAGACTTGAAAGCCGTGCTCGAGCGCCTGAATTTAGCTCCGGCGGGTTCTCACCGCTCTTATGACCAACTGCTGGGTGAGCTTGAGGAGCACACCGATTACGCGCTCGAGCTGGGACTGACCCACTTAATTTGTCCCTACGCCCGTTTTGATACGGACGCCGAGTGGCTAGATTTAGCGGCACGGCTCGAGACGGTGGCCCAAACCTTGAAAAAGTCTGGAATCACGCTGTCTTACCACAACCACGACCACGAGTTAACCCAGAAAATTGGCGGTCAAACCGTGCTAGACGCTATCCTCGAGGCCGCGCCTAGCATGAGCGCCGAGCTTGACGTGGCCTGGTTAGAGGTAGGTGGCTATTCTGCCGCTGAATACCTAAACAAGTATGCCGCACGCGCCCATCTGGTTCATCTCAAGGATTACGGGCGCGAGGGCGACAAGGTGAGCACCCTCGAGCTGGGCCGGGGCCTCACTGCCCTACCCGCTGCACTCGAGGCCGCAACAGGAGCACAGTGGTGGCTCATTGAGCAGGATTACTGTGCTGGAGACCCTTTTGACAGTTTACAGATAAGCCTTGAGTGGTTAAAGGCGAATTGAAGTTAGGCGCTCGAGGGCGACTTGAATTTTTTAGACAGAACCGGAACTTTTTTAAGGAATGGGGATGAAATAACTTCCCGATTTAAAGAATCTGCTTGTTCTGTCGAGCAGGGCGAAACATCACAACCTGTCCGATATTCAGACCCTTCGCCCTGCTCAAGGTGACAGAAAAAAGGGTCGTCGCTTAAAATGAAACACTCGAGTTATTTCGTCTCCAT
>JACMOA010000007.1 GCA_014378225.1 Deinococcales bacterium
CGAGAACGACACCTGGCGGACTCTTTCGGCGAATTCAAAATCCTCAGTTTTTGTTTCTTCGAGGCGTTGGGTTTGGCGATTCGGGCGAGGCAGTGAGTAAGCCCGATAGATGCCGTTCTACTTGAGCCAGCGCCCTGCCCTTACTAAGCTTTTTCGACGAAATGCTCAGGTAGGGTCGGGCGCTGGCCTAGTATATTCGTCCCCTATCGGGCCATCCCACATCTTGAGCAAGACGGTACCCAACGGGTCTGCTCGCCTACCGGCTTCACCGCCTGGTCGCTGCCTGACCCGTGACGACCGAAAAGCGCTATTCGAGAAAACTAGCAATCAACTCGCCAGCAGAGTGCTCATGGGCCTCGCCGCGTTTTGATTCTTAACACAGCTTCTACCGGGCCTCGCCGCTGCCCACCCTCGTTCCACCCTCTTTCTACCCTCGAGTGTAGGGAATACTCTGGTTTTTCCCATAAACCACTCGCTATAATGCTCTTAATTGTTTGACCAGTCGGTCAATGAATTAGACTCGGCTCGAGGAGACCCCCCATGACCATTCCCGAACTCTACCCACCCGCCAGTATCACCGAGGCAGACCGTCCGATTACCCCGCCGAGTTTGCTCAGCGTTGCCGAAAAGGACCGCTTGATAGAGCGTGGGTTTCTGGGGCTGTACCGCTGGTATATGGCCCGTTCTCAGGAAACCCGCAACTGGAACGCCGACAAAAGCTTTGACTGGAAAAGCCTTCGTACCGATTTTACCCCAGAAGTGACCGTTATTCTCGAGGGGTTTTTTGCGGTGGAGCAGTACGTGCCAGACTTTACCGCCAGCATTCTCAACACCGTGCGCCGCAGCCACGGGCGCAGCCACTTTACCCTGCGCTGGGGCTTTGAAGAAGAGCGCCACGCCGACACCTGGGAAAATGCGGTCTTGTTTTCAAAGGGACGCACTCCCAAGCAGATTGAAGAATACAAATACTTGCTGCGCTCCAAAGAGTGGCAGGCTCCGTGGGACAGTGCGCTGTACAACCTGATTTATACTGTGTTTCAGGAGCGAGCCACCCAGCTCAACTATCTGAATCTGGCCAAAATCGTGTCCGGCAAGAGCGATAAGGTTCACCTTCAAGGCAACGAGGACCCCATTTTAACCAAGGTGGCCCAGACCATCGCGGTGGACGAAGCCGCGCACTACAACTTTTTCCTAGAGTGCGCCCGCCTGTTTCTATACTACTATCCTGAAAAAACGCTCGAGGCCATCAAGGACGTGATTCACCACTTTGCAATGCCCGCCTACAACCTGGTGCCGGACTGGGCCGGATTTTCTGAAACGGTGTACAAGGCCGGAATATACGGCCCCCGTGAGCTTCAGCGCGACGTGATTCAGGTGGTATTTCGCAACATGGGCATCGAGAGCCGTAAAAAGCTCGAGGAGGGAATCAAGCGCACCCGGATTGTGCCGCTCGAGGGGGGTGGAGAACTGGGAACCGCCATTTGGGACAGCTTTGATTATGGACTGGTGGAAGGCGATGTAAGGCGGCTTTACACTCGAGTGGCCGATTATGAACAAGAAATTGGCTTTGCTGATATTGACCCAACGGTGTTTGTACGGAACCCAGAAGTTCCCTCGAGCGCGGATTAAAACTTGACAGCTTCTGGAAAGACGGCCTGTGGGTCGTCTTTTTTGATGGGTGGCTCGAGATGGGCAGCCACAAGGAACCTTTCCCAACCAAAACGTGCGATGTATAGCACTCTTCAACTCAAGCTTTTACCTTAAGACGCGCTTTAACCATGCCCGACATTCTGGAACTCGAGAGACAACTCAATCTCACAGACCTTCCGCTCGAGCGCGTGGGGGTACTGATTGAGCTTTGCAAATCGCTTCGCACCTCACATCTGGCCCAAGCCATTCACTTTGGCGAGGAAGCGCGAAGTCTGGCCCAACGGCACGAGTACTGGTCAGAATTGACCGAGGCTCTTATTGGGCTGGGTTGGTGTTATCACGACAGCGCAGATTACCGTATGGCTCTGGAGGTGCTCGAGCAGGCACTGGGTCAGCATCAGGAGTCGGGCGAACAACGCCTCAAAGCAAAACATGCTCTTTCCTGTGTATACGAGCGTCTGGGAGATTACCAGAATGCTCTACCCCTGCTGGGTGAGGTGCTCAAGGGAACCAATCCCCACCTTCAGCCGCGTGAATATGCCGATACTCTGAACAGCACCGCCATCGTATACATGGAACTACATGACCACGCCGAGGGAATGCGCTACTTTCGGGAATCGCTCGAGCACTACCGCCAAGCAAAAGCCTGGGTCCGTTTTGCCAACACCAGTGCCAATTTGGGTGTGGCACTCAAAAAGCACGATGGTGACCCCCTCGAGGCCGAGCAGCGTTTTCTGGACGCACTTCAGGTTTTTGAAGGCGGTGAGTATCAGACTCAGGTGACGACAGTTCTGATGAATCTGGGCAGCCTCTACGTTCAGACGGGTCGCACGCTCGAAGCCCATGAAACGTTGACACGGGCGCTGCATCTTTCCACCCAACTGGGTCTAAAACTGATTGAAGCCTACGTGCATCAAAAGTTTGGCAAGCTGTATCTGGCTCAGGGTCAGCTCGAAAACGCTGAGAAATCTTTTCTCGAGTCGCTGCTGCTGTTTGGATTTGTGGACTTTGCCAAAGGCGAGATGGAAGTGCGCGAGGATTTGGCCCAGGTGTACCGCCAGATGGGAAACTTTGAAGCTGCTTTTCACGAACTCAAGGCGCTACACACGCTCGAGCGCAAACATTTCGACGAAACTTCCAACAAGAGATTGCGCCAGCTTCTGGCCCAGTTTGAAGTGGATAAAGAGCGCCGTGAGGCCGAAATCGAGCGGCTTAAAACGGTAGAACTCGAGAATCTACTCCAGGAAAAAAGCCGTCTGGTAGAGCAGCTCGAGCAGCTTTCCATCACCGACGGTCTGACTGGACTGTACAACCGCCGCTATCTGGATTCTGAAGCCCGCAGGGTGTACGGGGAGGCTCGAGCCGGGGAACTGTGCATTTCACTGGCGGACATAGATTTCTTCAAACGGGTCAACGACACTTTCGGACACGCCACCGGAGATGAAGTCCTCAAGCAAATTGCGGTCCTGTACCGCGAAAACACTCGAGCGGGGGATTTTGTGGCCCGCTACGGAGGTGAAGAGTTTGCGCTGGTAATGCCCCACACCCGAGTTAATGAAGCGCTCGAGGTGTGCGAACGGGTGAGAAGTGCAGTGGAACATTACGAGTGGAGTACGATTCACCCACAGCTTAGGGTCACACTCAGTCTGGGCCTGTGTTCCGCGCTCGAGCTGGGTTCGCATGAAAAAATGCTTCAGAATGCAGACCACTGGCTCTATCAGGCCAAGCACGAGGGCAAAAATCGAGTGCGCTACGGCTTTTCAGGGCTTCAGACGCTCGAGGCCGGAGTATACGTTCACCCGCTCACCGCGCAGGAAACCCAGTAAGGTCAGATTGAAGCGAAGCGCCAGTTCCACCCCTAAACTCGAGGGGGCCGAAACTGCTGCCAGCACCGGAATTCTGGCCGCCACACACTTTTGCACGATTTCAAAACCCGCTCTGGCGCTGACCAACAAAATGGACCGCTCGAGTGCTGCATAACGGTTCAGTACCGCCCAGCCTATCACCTTGTCCACGGCGTTGTGCCGCCCAATATCTTCTCTGGACACGATTAAACGGCCCTCCCAATCGAACAGAGCAGCGGCGTGAATTCCTCCTGTGCTCGAAAAGGTTTTTTGAGTCTTTTCTAGCTGTGCGGGCAGGGCGTAAATCAGGGACGGCTCGAGTTGAAATTCCGACTTCAGGGCGGTCAAACCCTGGTGCTCGAGGGTGTCCAGACCCGCCTTGCCGCACACGCCACACCCGCTCGAGCTGAACAGGTTGCGGCCCAATCTCGAGAGGTCGGGCTGCGCCTCATCTCGTAAAGTCACGGTGATAACGTTGTATTGCTGGTCCTGCGGCGCGTCCACACAGTAGCGCACCTCGAGCACATCGTCAAAATGGCTAACAATTCCTTCGGAAAACAGCAGCCCTACTGCCAGCTCAAAATCCCCTCCCACCGTTCGTAGGGTCACGGTAATGGGAACAATTTGACCCCGCCATTTCAAGCGCAGCTCGAGCGGTTCTTCTCCCGCCACACGGTCCAGTTTGCTCGAGCGGGTATGGCCCTCGAGCGTGATGATGCGGATTTTTTGAGAGGGTGTGCGGGGAATGGTTGGGTCTCCTTTGGAGTGTTTCTCGTTTTTGGCGTTGAACGATAAGCGACGGGTTATCAGTTTTCAGTCATCAGTCGTCAGTCGAGAAGATACTGGTGATATGTCCCTAACCGAGAACTGATAACCGAAAACCCACTTAACCTCATACCAACTTCTCCAACCTCACCGTCGCGTTATAATCCGGCACTCCAGACTCGCTCGAGCGCCGTCCATAGTCCAACAAAACGTTGCCTTCGGGCCAGTGGACCTCGAGATTGCCTGGTTTCAGTGGCGCGATAAACACCCTGCCCGCGAGTTTGCCTTTAGCGCTCTCGAGCTGCACCCGGTCCCCGTTTTGCAGTCCCTGTGCTTGAGCGTCTGATTCGCTCATCATGACAGAATCCCGTGAAGCCCCGGTGATAGCGTCTTTTTTCTCGTGAACCATACTGTTAAACTGCTTGCCGCGCCGGGTGGTGACGCGGAATTCTCCGGCGGGTAGCGCAGAATCAAACGGTTGAACCACGCTAAATCGGCCCCGTCCGCTCACGGTGGGAAACTGCCCATCCACACACAGATGGCGGCCCCCATACTGAATCTGGTCTCCCTTTTTCTCGAGCTTTTGAATCCCGTCATAAAAGGGGACCACTCGAGCGATTTCCTCGCGCATGGCGGGCGTTCCCCGGAACTTGAGTTTCCCCTCGAGTTCGGGTTTGACCTGGCACGCAAGGTCCGCCAGAACCTGATATTCCGGTTGAGCCTCACCAATGCGGTGTCCTGGAATGTGCGGTGAAAACAGGATGCGGCGTTCAGTAGAGGTCTCGGTCACGCCGCCTTCCATCTCGTAGCGGGTCTGGGCGGGCAAGAGTAACACATCTCCGTGACCCTCGAGCAGCATTTGGGGTGTGATCACCAGGTCCATGTGAACCCGCAACGTCACCCGCTCGAGTGCCTGACGCACATAACGCGGTTCCGGCATCACCTCGAGAAAGTTTCCCCCGGCACTGAACAGGAAATCCAACTTTCCTTCATAAGCCGCGTCCAGCATTTCCACCGCGTTCAGTCCTTTGGCTCGAGGGAGTGGAAACCCATATTCTTGCTCGAGGGCGGCAATGTTTTCTTCGGTCAGCGGCTTTCCTCCCGGCAGCGCGGTGGTGTACGCGCCCATCTCGCCGCCGCCCTGAACGCCAGAGTGTCCACGAATCGGCATCAGGCCGCAGCCGCCACGCCCTACAAACCCCTTAGCCAGCGCCAGATTAACGATGGTTCGCACGTTGTCCTCACCGCAAGTGTGCTGAGTGATGCCCATACTCCACACCAGCACGGCTTTTTTAGCCTCGCCTAACTGCTGCCCAAACCTCCCCATCTCTGCTCGAGAACACCCCGAAGCCCGCTCGAGGTCTGCCCACTCCAATACTTGCAAATGGTCCTTGAGTTCGGCAAAACCCTCGGTGTGGTCCTGAATAAAAACTTTGTCCTCTAAGTTGTGCTCGAGCAGGTGTTTGAGCGCTCCGTTGAGAAAAGCCGAATCCCCACCAATATTGACCTGAAAAAACTCATCGGCAATTTTGGTGCCAAACAGCGCACTTTCAGGCAAACTCGGCACCCAGTAACGCTCCATTCCCGGCTCCAGGTAGGGATTGATGCACACCACTTTTGCACCCGCTTTCTTGGCATAGTGCAGGTATTTGGTGGCAACGGGTTGATTGGTCGCTACATTGGACCCGATAAAGACGATGAGGTCGCTCTCGAGCCAGTCGGTGTAGCTGCACGTTGTGGCCGCCACGCCCACCGTTTCCTTGAGCGCCACTGTGGACGGTGCATGACACACCCTCGCAGCATTGTCAATCGAGTTGGTCCCCATCGCCCGCACCGCTTTTTGTACCCCGTAATAGCCCTCGTTGGGCATTCCTCTGGAGGTCAAAAAGAAACCCAGTCTTTCCGGTGCGCTCGAGCGGATTTTTTCGGCCATCAAGGTTTGAGCCGCGTTCCAGGAAACACGCCGAAAGCCGGACTGACCGCGTTTGCGGAGCATCGGGTAGGGCAGTCGGCCCAACTCGCGCAGCTCAGCACTGCTTTTGCCCTCGAGCCGAACCACGTCCCACAAGAGTTCAGTGTCCATCTGCCCCACCGTGTTCAGGCGCAAAAGGCGCAAGCGAATATTGCATAGGTGTGGCCCTTTGAGCGTGAAATCTTTGAGGCCGCTGGTCCCCAGAGCGCAGCCGTCGCACACACCCTCATTGAGGACCTTCCAGGCGTACTCGAGGTTGTCGCGGCTCTCCCACATGGCCCTGGTCATCTCGAGGTAGTTGTTGGGGCGCTGCTCTCCCAGGCCAAAGGGAACCGGACCCGCCCAGTGCTCGGGGGTCCAGGTCAGGGGGTTGAAGGTTTTCCAGTCCATTTGGGTTTAGTTTAGCGCTCGAGCAGGTCATTAGACCTCTTTTGAGAGTGGGGGCGGGCCACCCTGCGTCTTGGACAGGACGGCACTTCGCGGGCCTGTCCGCCTCCCGCTTTTGACCAGGCGGGCAGGCCCTTTCTAGGTGCCGTTCTGCTCAAGATAGTGGAACGAGAGAAAGTAAAGGTGCAACAGGACTTCCGGCAAAAGTCGCCGCAAGTCCAATGACAACACTGTGATTTCTGGCTATTCACCCTTGTCCAATCCACGCTAGAATAGAGCTTTGTGATTGAGCGCTCGAGCACTCCCAAACAAACTAAGCCCCTCTCGAGGAAACCCCGGCGTATGTCTGCTGGGGTTCCTCGCCTGTTTTTGTGGCTGAGCTTTCTCAGTGTAGTGGGCGTGCTGGTTCCGCTGCTTTACCTGTTTTTGCGGGCGCTCGAGGCGGACCCGGCCACGTTGGGGCAAATTCTGTTGCGTGAGCGCAACCTGACCTTGCTGTTCAACACCCTGACTCTGGCGACCACCGTGTTGATTGGCTCGAGCCTGATTGCCCTGCCCCTGGCTTTTCTGACCGCTCGAGCGCAGGTGCGCTATCCAGGGTTGCTGGTACTGGTAGGAGTGCTCCCGCTGGCTATTCCCGGCTATGTGGGCGCCTACGCTTTTCTGTCTGCCAGTGGGCTAGGGGGCCTGATTGACCGCCTGACCGGGCTGAACTGGCCTGCACCGGGTGGGTTTTGGGGCGCGGCGGGCGTGTTTACGCTGTTCAATTTTCCCTACCTGGTCCTCAATGTCTGGGCTACCCTGCGCCACTCGGACCCCGCCACCCAGGATACGTCCCGTTTGATGCGACTCTCGCGCTCGGCCCCCTTTCGGCGCGTGACCCTACCCGCGCTGCGTCCCGCCTGGTACGCCGGGGGACTGCTGATTCTGCTGCACGTCCTGGGAGACTTTGGCACGGTGAGCCTGATGCGCTTCGAAACCTTCAGCTACGCCATTTATCAGCAGTACAACGCCCTATTTGACCGGACTTACGCGGCGTGGCTCTCGCTTCTGGTGGTGATGCTTACTCTGATTATTGTGGCGCTCGAGGCCCAATTGATGCGGCGGGTCCGGCTGGCTCGAGTGGGAACCGGAACCGCCCGCAAAATGCAGCGCATTCCGCTGAGCGGCTGGACTTTTCCGGCGCTGGGATTTGTACTTTTGGTGTTCAGTGCCTCGGTAGTGGTTCCCCTCGCGTCCATGCTGTACTGGCTGATTCAGAGCAAAATTCAAGAATCCGCGCTCTCGGGTTGGCTCGAGTCGCTGTTCAATTCGCTCGAGCTGGCCCTGCCTGCCGCACTGCTGACCACTTTTCTGGCCCTGGCTCCGGCCTACCTGGGTGTACGCTTCCCCTCGAGAATGAGTCGTATCCTCGAGCGGCTGGGTTATCTGGGTTACGCCATTCCCCCACTGGCTTTTGCGCTGGCCTTCGTGTTCTTCAGTTTAAAGGTTGTACCAGACCTGTACCAGACTGTACCCCTGCTGATTTTCGCTTACGCGCTGCACTTTCTGGTCGAGGCCATTGGACCCATCCGCTCGAGCCTTCTTTCTGCCTCCGCAAGGATAGAAGAAGCGGCGCGGCTATTGGGGCT
Organism: Deinococcales bacterium; assembly: GCA_014378225.1. GTDB lineage: Bacteria > Deinococcota > Deinococci > Deinococcales > Deinococcaceae > JACMOA01. The sequence goes on from JACMOA010000007.1 coordinate 8,250, forward strand.
TTCGCCCGTCAAAGCTTTCTTGAAAGCTACTTTACCGCTGCTCCGCCCCGGACTACTGGCGAGCCTTGCGCTGGTGTTCGTGAGCGTGCTCAAAGAGCTGCCGCTGGCTTTTTTGCTGACCCCCATCGGCTTTGACACGCTGGCTAAAGACGCCTGGGGCTACTCGAGCGAGGCCATGTTTGCCGAGGCTGCGCCGTTTGCGCTCAGTCTGGTGGTGGTTTCGCTGGTGTTTGTGCGAATCTTGTGGCAGCAGGAGGGGAAGAAATGATGAGTTGTGAGTGTAAAAATCATGCTGAAAA
>JACMOA010000072.1 GCA_014378225.1 Deinococcales bacterium
CCGCACCCGCTCGAGCTGTTTTTCCTCCACGAGGACCCCCCCCAGCACCTCGGCTGCAAAGCTTTCTCCAGCGGCCTCCACCTTGACCCGCTGACCGCGCAGAGCGCCCAGCAATCCGGTCAGGCTGCGCTCGTCTGACAGCTCGAGCACGGCTTTTGACACGCTCCGGTTGCGGTCTGGCGGGGTCTCGAACTCGAGGCCGTGAATTTCACCGCCATTTAGAGACAGCACCACTAAACTTTTGAGCACATCGTCCATCGCCTTTTGGTCAAACTCGAGCCGTAGCGTGGGACCCGTGACCGGGCCGCGCCGCTCGAAGTAGCCCAGGCCGTGTTGATAGAGGTGGATGCGCCGGATGGGTGGGGTCATGACTCCAGTTTACCCCCAACCTCGAGCCGTCCCCCAACTCTGCTTCACCCAACAAGAGCGCGTCTCACCCTCGAGCCGACCACACTAAGAAGGAACACATTTTATTTGCGCTCGAGCCATTCTCGTGCGCTCCCATTGGAGAACATTATGCTGACCAAACAGGATATGGACCGCATCAACAGCCTTCCCCAGGACAAGATGGTTTTAATGGCCATCGTGAACACCAACCCCTCGAGCGTGGACAACTCGAGTTCGGCGCTGGCCACCCGCATCAAGAGCCACGCCAAAGATGAAGCCATTCCACCCACGCTTTTGAGCCGCCTGCTCGAGCGGGTGAGCGCAGACCAGCGCGAGTTTGGCAAGAGTCAGATTTATGTGTTGGGTGAGGACATTGAGGAAAGCATCGGGGTACAGCTCGATTTGGAGGAGCGCTTGCATTTTGGAAGGCCGCTGCGCTCGGTGTTGATGAGTGTTCTGGAAGTTCATCCCAGGGTAGGCGTCTTGGCGGTAGACCGCGAGTGGGGCCGCTTTTTTGTGCTCGAGCAGGGAGAACTGACCGAGATGAGGCGTGAGCAGAACCCGGATGTGGGAGACCGGGGTGACTCCCTGATGACCGGAAGGACCCGTGTACCCGGCGCCAACAACGGGGGCGAAACCGCCGACGGACCCCAAAGCTCGAGCGGGAACGATCTGTTCCAGAACTATCTCGATGCGTCCGAGCAGAAATTCTTCAATGCGCTGCAAGCCGAACTCGAGCCGCTGATGAAGGAAAATGACCTCAAATACCTGGCCTTGGTGGGACCCGACGAGCGCCGTGCCAACTTCAAAGCCGAGATTCCAACTACCGCCCGTTTCGAGATTATTGCAGAAACCAACGTGGAAGTGGGACCCGGACACGCTCCCACCCAGAGCTTGCTCGAGAAAATCATGCCGATGGTGCAGGAATTCAAGGGTGTGCTGGCAGAGCGCCTGCTAGAGCAGGTTCAGGAAAAGGGCATCATGAACCTGGAAAACGTGCTCGAGGCGGTGCAGGAAGGGCGGGTTTACGCGCTGCTGATTCCGCAGGACGGCGCTCAGCTTCATTTGTTTCGCAGCCACAACCCTGAAGTGCCGTACTACAGCGGCAAAAAAGACCTGACCGAAAGCCCACTGGACGGCAGCTTGATGGAACGGGTCACGCTCGAGGAAATTTTACCGGACCTCAGCGACCAGTACGGCCTCGAGATTCACCGTATGACCGGAGACCACGGCGAGAAACTTGTGCGGGAGTACGGTGGTCTGGCGGCTCTGGTTCGCTACTAAGAAGGATTCGCCTAGCCTGCCCACCCTGCCCTCAAGCGCCCAACTGCTAAAATCTCCCTGATGCGCGTCGCGGTAGAACTGGTTCCCAGAACCCTCGAGAGCTTACGAACTGAACTCGAGCACTTACAAAAACTTACGCCCCGTGAACTGAGCGTTAACATCCCAGATTTGCTGCGCTTTCCGGTGCGAAGCTGGGACGGGTGCGCTCATTTGCTGCCGCACCAAACCCGCGTGATTCCGCACCTCCGCGCCACCGATATAGACCTGAAAAAACCACTCGAGCTGGCTCCTTTTTTGCTCGAGCAGGGAATAGGGGAAATTTTGATGGTCAGCGGAGACCCACCCCCCAATTCAGACCACCGGGTTTACCCCACCTCGAGCGTGCAGGCCATTCGCAAGTTTCGGGAGGAGCTGCCAGGTGTGCGGGTTTACGCCGCGCTGGACCCGTACCGCAGCTCTCTGCGCGGCGAACTCGAGTACTGCGAGGAAAAACGCGAAGCAGGCGCGGTGGGCTTTTTCACCCAGCCGTTTTTCGATTTACGCTTCATGGACGTGTTTTTTGAAATGCTCGAGCGCTCGAGTTGTGCAGACATGGAAATTTTTTGGGGGGTCACATCTGTCACCAGCACACCCTCCAGAAAATACTGGGAATCCCGCAACCGGGCCATCTTTCCCAAAAGTTTTGTTCCCTCCCTCGAGTGGAACCGAGAACTTGCACGGGAAGCGCTCGAGTGGGTGCAGGAGCGAGGAAACATCTATTTTATGCCCGTGAAGGTGGGTGTAAAAGAGTATCTCGAGGGGATTCTGTAGGTTTGAGGTCAACGGATTGCACCTTCCATCCCACCTGAAAACCCCTAGTGCGTTCTGGTCGCCAGCGAACGCATCTGCTCGAGAATGATTTTAACAGCCCTCCCATTGGGTGCATCGCTCAAAGCCTGCTCAAGAATGTGTAGTCCGCGCTCGGCTTCCGCGTTGGCTACGGTCATGGCGTGCTGGGGTGCGCCGCTCGAGAGCAGCCACTCGAGAATCTGGGCCATGTCCTGCGCGGATTTGTCCACTCGAGGTTTGTTCATGGCCTTCAGGAAAAACTCGTGCTGCTCGGGGTTTGCCCGCTCGAGCCACCACAGCAGCATCAAGGTACGTTTGCCCTCGAGCAAATCTCCGGCAATTTCTTTGCCGTAGTCAAGTCTGTCCGCAGTGAGGTTGAGCACGTCGTCCCGAATCTGAAAAGCTGCGCCCAGCGCCAGTCCCGCCTCGAGAAAGCGTGGGTCTGGCGTAAGGCCAGCGGCTATCATGCCCAGCCTTAATGGAGCCACCACCGTGTAGTACGCCGTTTTGAGCCGCACCATCTCGAGGTAATCCTGCGGCGAAATATCCCAGCGCTCCGCTGCCACCCAGCCCAAATCCATGTGCTGCCCTTCGGCGGTGCGGTGGATGGTCTCGAGAAATTCGGCCCTCGCTTCGGCTGGACCCTGAAAAACAGCTTCCCACATGTAAACGTGCAGCGCGTCTCCGGCGTTGAGTGCCAGCGCCATACCGTGAATGCGGTGCAGTGCCGGAGACCCGCGCCGCTCTTCGCTTTCGTCCTCGATGTCGTCGTGAATCAACACCCAATTTTGAAACAGCTCGAGCGCGGAAGCCAGTGGAACCGCACGGGCCATAAATCCAGACATCGGCAACTCGAGTCCTGGTACCCGCTCGAGGGGTTCGGTTCTACCCCCGTAAGCCAGAGCGCTCATCAGTACAAGCTGACCCCGAATTCGCTTGCCACCGCGCTCTGGGTAGTCGCGCATCATGCGGTAGAGCAGCTCTATCTCCGCTCGAGGGTGATTTTGAGGCAACAGGTGGTGGATAAATTGGCGAATGAGTTCGGACAGGTCGTTCACGGTGCTTACTATAACTCGAGCTTCGTGACTCACATTCCAACATCACATAATCCGCTTGCCCAGCAAACTCTCGGCCATACCCACCATCACCTGTGCGGTCTGATTTTGTACGTCTAAAATCGGGTTGACCTCCACAATATCCATACTGGTCACGCACCCACTTTCCGAGAAGAGTTCCATCAACAGGTGAGCCTCACGGTAGCTCAGACCACCCGGAACCGGGGTTCCCACCCCCGGCGCAATACTGGGGTCCAGTGCGTCCGCGTCAAAGGAAACGTGCAGTCGCTCGAGTCCAGCCAACTTTTCTAAGGTTTCCGCCGCAATCCGGGTTATACCCAGTTGGTCTACATCTTTCATGGTGTACATCTTGACCCCGTACTCGAGCAGGAGTTCGCGCTCGAGGGGGTCCACCGAACGAATCCCAATCATCACGATATCCTCGGGGCGCATATGCCAGCCTCCGGCCAGACTCGAGAGTTTGGGGTCTCCCAGACCTATCAGGTGGGCCACTGGCATCCCATGAATATTTCCGGTTTCGCTCGAGGTGGGCGTGTTGAAATCGGTGTGCGCGTCTACCCAAATTAAGCCACTGCGCTTGCCGTGGGCGCAACCCGACACCGTTCCCAGGCTAATGGAGTGGTCTCCACCGATGCAGATAGGAAACACATCCTCGGGCAGAGCGCTCAAACGTTCATAAGCGGCGCGGCAAGCTTCCAGAATCGGCTCGAGCATAATTAGTCCACCCTGCTCGAGCGCGTCCATAGTTTCGGCAATTCTCACCGGAACGTCTCCCAAATCCTGAACCGTGTGGCCCAGACCCCGTAAAGCTGCTGCCAACCGCGCATTACGCAGCGCACTCACGCCCATATCCACCCCGCGCCGCCCTGCACCCAAATCCATTGGAATACCCAGTAAAGCCAAATTCTTGTTCAACGTCGCGCTCGAGAAACTCGTCATGAAAGAGAGCCTAACACGCTTTGGGGGTTATGCCTTGCGTCTGCAACATTATTTTGTCTGGATTGTGCCTCGAGCGCCTTGTCGAGTATGGGGGTGTATATTCATAAGCTCGAGAGTTTAAACAGCAGACGACAAAATTCAGACATCAGACAAATGGTGTCTTTGAGCAAAGCGACTTGGTTGGAACGCCCGTTTAAACATCAGGGTTCAAGCATTGGCTTTTTCTGTCGTCTGGAGTCTAATGTCTGATGTCTTCACTTTCAGCCCAAATTGTTCCACACGTCCTGAACCCGCTCTTCATAAAGAAGTAAACTTATGTGATGGCTGTTTCTTTTGATAATCCCAGTATTCACCTGGGCAAACTTCTTCGCTCGAGCGGGGAAGCCACTGCCGAAGGTGAGTTTTCCAAATTAGCTTACATTCAGGGAACCGAGCAAGCCGTGCTCGAAACCCGTGAACCCGCCTATTATGAGGTGGAAGTTCACACTGTCAACGACGATGATTTCTGGTTGATGGGCCGCATTGAGGCGGTAGTTTTGCAGGAGTGTTCGCGCTGCCTGCGTCCGGTAGAAATGCCGCTCGAGGTGACGCTGGGTACGCTGCTGCGCTTTGACCCCAAAATAGAAATTCCCTTTCTGGATGAGGATGAATCCGGTCAAGAGGTGTGGGTTTTCAACGAAAGCGTGCTCGAGCTGAGTGCGTACTTTGCCGAGTCCATCCTGATGGCCCTGCCGCTGAGCGTGCTGCACGACTCAGAATGTAAAGGGCTGTGCAGCAAGTGCGGTATTGACCTCAACGACGGGCTTTGCGGAAAGCCAGACTGCATCCACACGGATCAAACCAAACTCGAGCAGCGCAGGGTGTCGGACAAGCCCAACCCTTTTGCGGTGCTCAGTGGCCTCGAGCTACCAGACGAATAGTAAAGCGTGAGGTTTTCGGTTCTCAGTCAAGGCAACAAGACTAGTGAATCATCAATAACTGATAACTGACCACCAAAACTACAAAACATGCCTAACCCCCTAACCCACTTCCAAAACGGACGCCCCCAAATGGTGGATGTGTCCGAAAAAACCCCGTCCCTGCGCGTGGCTCGAGCGGAGGGTTACGTTATACTCACCCCGGAAGCTCTAGCAGCCCTAGAAAATAACCCAAAAGGCGACCCGCTGGCAGTGGCTCAACTGGCTGGAATTATGGGAGCTAAGCAAACAGCCAACCTGATTCCGCTGTGTCACCCGCTGCTACTGTCGCATGTAGACGTGACCCTCGAGCAAATTCATCAAACCATTCGCATTGAGGCCACCGTCAAAACTCGAGAAGCCACCGGGGTAGAGATGGAGGCGCTAACGGCTGTCACCGTGGCGGCTTTGAGCGTGTATGACATGCTCAAAGCCTCGAGCAAAGCCCTCGAGATTACCGGGGTGCGCTTGCTGCACAAGAGTGGGGGAAAGTCTGGAGTCTATGATGTGGAGGGTGTTTCACCTGGATAGCGCTACCCCCTTGAACAGCAGCGTTGCACTCTGCTGTGGTTTTCCCCCTGTGCAGGGGGAAATTTTTTACAGCTTTGGTTCTCGAGTGCGTTCGTTTTTGATTTTAACCGAGGTTTTTAACTTGTGAGAATTGGACTTTTAGATACTCTGGCCCCCAAAGCGATGGCTTTCTGGGAAGCGTTTGCAGGGCAGCTCGAACTTGAGCAAGTCAAGCCCACTCTGACCCTGGAAGCCTCGCTCGAGTTGGGGCGACAAACCCTGCCGAGTGAGGCCAGCTACGTGCAGCTTGCGGTGGGAAGACTGCTCGAGATGCAAGACAGCGCTGATTTGTGCGCGATTCCTCTACTCGAGCCGGAGATTGAGCGTGAAACCTCGAGTCCGTGGCTCACCGATTTTGGCTCAGTGTACGCCCGCCGCCTCAGTTTTCCGCGCCCGGTGGACCTGACCGTGTATGGGCCTCCAGAAGCCCTCGAGCGCAATGCACTGACCCGGGGCCAGGAGTGGACCCACAGCATTGGGCTGGTTCGCAAAGCCCTGAACCGCACCAGTCCGATGCTGAAAGCCAAATTTAGAGAACCAGAGATGGAACGGGCCGGACACGCCACAATTGCAGTGTTGGGCTTTAATGCCCTGCTCGAGCAACCCTTTTTATTGGGAGAGCTACCCGCTCAGCTCGGCGCTCACAGGCTTTTTCCGGTGTACTCGAGCACGCTGGAGCGCTCCAAGACCCTGGAGTATAGCGCCCGTGTGAATCTGAATCTGGCCCTCGAGATGGAACGTGGCGTAGCAGGCGCAATGGCCATGCTCGAGGGCAAGGCTCCACTGCGTGGTTTTGTGTTTGCCGTTGCCACAGGGGACACCAGCGGTCACGCTCTGGCACGGCGGCTTCAGGAACGCGCCCGCAAACCCGCCCTCACGCTCGAGGTCTCACCAGAAAAGCTGGATTTAGACGCGCTCGAGGAGTTTTCCGCTCGAGTGAGCGTGAACCGTTAAAGGAGTGCTCAAGATGCTAAGTTTTTTATCCCGTATCCGCTTTATTCGCTGGCTCAACACCGTCGAGAAAACGCCTGGACTGAGCGTTAATAAAACCGTTCGGCTGCTGGTCAAGGCCATGCTGTTCGCCTTTCTAGCGGTTTCACTGCAAACACTTTTGGTGGGCCTGAAAATCCCTTATGCAAACACCATCTATGCCCAGATAGGCATTTTGCTGCTGATTTACATTCCCTTTTTTCGCTGGATGAACGCCGAAATGGTGTACACCCGGCCTCAAGCTGTGGCTCGAGGCAAAGATGGCAAGCCGCTGGGCAAGAAACTGGCGAGTAAGGCCAAAAAGGTCAAGTACGCCGGGGTGAAGGGAAAAGGTCCCAAGTTCCGCTAACCCAATCCGCTCAACCCCGCTTCCGCATGGCCTCGAGCGCGTCCCATTGCTTGGGTGTCACCTCGTCCAAAATGTTGAACTCTCCCCCACCCCACACGGTTTCGCCGCCGTCAATAGTGACCACATCTCCGGTAATGAACCCGGCCATGTCCGAAATCAGGAACGCCGCCAAATTGGCCAGCTCGAGATGTTCACCCACCCGTTTCAGGGGAATACGCTTCTCGAACAGCTCACCGATTTCTGGAGTGGGCATCAGGCGGCTCCAAGCTCCCTCGGTGGGAAAGGGTCCGGGCGCAATGGCATTTAGCCGAATGCCGTACTTGCCCCACTCCGCCGCCAGCGATTTGGTCAGCGCTACCACACCCGCTTTGCTCACCGCGCTAGGAACCACGTAGCCGCTTCCGGTCTGGGCGTAGGTGGTAGCGATGTTGAGCACCACGCCCTTCTGACCCTTGGCAATCCAGCGCTTTCCCAGCTCGAGAGTGCAGTACACCGTTCCATGCAGCACAATTCCCAGCACCGAATCAAACGCTCGAGTGGACAGGCGCTCCGTTGGGCTGATGAAGTTTCCGGCAGCGTTGTTGAGCAGCACATCCACGCGCCCGTAATGGGTTTCTACCGCCTCGAGCATGGCGTTTACCGCTTCCGGGTCTCGCACATCCACGGAATACGGGAAAACCTCACCGCCACACTTCTCCACCATTTCTTTTGCAGCGCCCTCGAGCACTTCTTTTCTGCGCCCCGCAATGGCTAGTTTAGCCCCCAGCTCGAGGAAACGCTCTCCCATACTGCGCCCTAAACCCGTCCCGCCTCCAGTGATGAGCACCACTTTATTCTTGAGTAAGCCGTCTTGAAACATAGATGTTGCTCCTGTGCCAGAGAATTTTGAACTCAGTCTAGCACCTGGGGGTTTTCGATTCTCGGTTAAACCCTCGAGCGGTCCGGGAATTAAAATGACGTCCTGTAAAGGCAATCTCTTGTGGTTGCCCTAAACTCAAGAAGCCGAAGATGGAAACAGAATTCTGGAAGGTTTAACCCGTTCCCACCGCAAAGACGGAGCGCCAGGGTTTGTAAACCGTCTCGAGCATATCCGAGGAATTGCCACCTTTGCCGCCCTTGACCGAGCGGTAAATCTGGATGTGGTAGCCGTCCACCGCCCAATCCACCTGTTTGGTTTGACCGCTGGGAATGTTGGAATCGTAGATGGTTTGAGCGGGTGGATGCGGCGTCTGCGACAGAATCCGGGCGGAAGACACCGCAACCTGTCTGCCGTCTGGGATGCCCCAGAGCTGCACCGTGAGCGAACCGCGTGCAGAGTTGAGCAGGGCGCGAATAAGCAGCGGTGCGCCCGTATTATTCTTCATCTTGAGGTCTACACCCGGCTGATAAACCGCCGCCTCGAAGCCCACGAAGGGTTCGTACCACTTGACCCGGTAAGCGTGCTGTTTACGCTCCACAACGGGTAGACCTGCGCAGTACAGGGCGCGGAAGGCGGTAGTGGAGACCTGACAGACTCCACCGCCTACACCTTCCACTGTGCGGCCCCCAGAGATGACCAGTGCCGACTTGTAGCCGTTAGAGATATCTATGCTGCCGATGGCGTCGTTAAAGGAAAAAACCTCGTCAGGAGCTACAACGTGACCATCCAAATGACCTGCGGCGGCGTAGACATTAGCGCTGCGTTCATTGCTCGAGCCAGCAAAGTAAGAGGTGGACTGGGAGAGAATCTGCAACTTTTTGGGGTCTGGAAGCTGCTCGAGGGTGAGTTTTGGAACGTCCACCTCAGTCAGAACTTTGACCTGAGACACTTTGGGGTTCATCACCGCAGCGGTCAGCAGCGGCAGAGACTGGGCCACATCCAGCCGGGTTCCCACTTGCTCCTTGACCAGCACGAATTTTCCGCTCGAGAAACGGTAAGAAGCATTTTGGGCGGGGCGGTCTAAGGTAAGACCAACCTCCTTGAGTTTAGCCTTGAGTGTCACCGCGTCCGGCTCGAGTTCGTCGCGCAGCCAGAACAGGTCAGCCACGCTGAGTGGCTCAATGGTCATGGATTTAACCCCACCTTTCACCGGATAGATGACTTTGAGCGGACGAATCAGTGCATTGGCCTGCTTGACACGCGACTCGAGAGTTGCGCGGGTTACTTTGGCTTCGGTCTGCTCGAGCGGCATGGTCAGAACTTCAGCGATAGGGTCTGCTACAAAAGCCTTAACCGCGCTGCCTACGTTAGCCCTGACGCCTTTGATATCGGTTCTGATTTCGTAACGGGTTTTGACGAATACCGCCTTGGCCCGCACCGGCATCATGTCCTGGTCTGCGGCCAGTTCAGCAAGTTTAGCTTTCAAAACGCTCTGGTCCACCTTACCCGCAAACTCGAGTTCTTTCTTTTGACCGCCGCTGAGGTGTGCGAACACCGAGGCGTCCTTACCCTGCTCGAGCGCGGCCTGCGCGGTAGTTTCCACATCTGGAGTCCAACCCAGGTCACTGGCAGGCAGCACATACTCGCGCTTGCCCACCACAACCGTGACGGTAGGAATACGGGTCTGCGTGCTTTCAAGCGCAGCTTTGGCATCTTGAACAGTCATCCCACCCACGCTCACCCCAGCCACCAGGACATTGGGAAGGATGCGCCCAAAGTAGTACGACTGCGCTGCCACATATGAGCCACCCAACAGGGCGGGAATTGCAAGGAGGTAGAGCCACTTCATCTGCTTTATTTTATCCTTCTTTCGTTTCTCAATGATTTGCAAAAGTGGATTTGAGCCTGCACTCGAGCCTGAAAACAAGTGTATTAAGGTTTGCTAAAGATTCAGGCTCAGCCGCTGCCCGACGCGGTTTTGGCGTCCTCGAGTAGTTTATAAGTGACTACCGCAATTAAAGCAGCCCACTCTGCTGAAGCGTCGCCCTCGAGCTGAACGTCCTTGCCGATGCTGGCCCCACCAATGCGGCCCTCGAGCCTACCTCGGCTGACTTTCAGGTGAACATCCTTGCCGTCGTGAGGACCGCCAAAACGTCCCTTGAATTCATCCTGAACGCGCTCGAGGGTCAAAGTTTGACCCACCCCATCCCCACCTAGCCGCACTTTTATCCGGTTTGGCTCGAGGATTCCTACTACATCAAACCCCAGAACCGCGCCCCCAATGCGCCCAGAAACTCCGCCTGGAACCCCCTCGAGGTGGACATCTGCACCGCTCGACGCGCCACCCAATCGACCCCTCACCTGAGTCTGGTTGACCTCGAGCCGCACGTCAAAGCCCTGAAGGGTTCCGCCTACCCGTCCCTTGAGAGTCTGCATATTTAGGGATACATCCGGGTCAACATGCGGGGAAAGGGAATCGCTTCGCGCAGGTGGTCAATGCCACTTATCCAGGCGACTAAGCGCTCGAGGCCCATACCAAAACCCGCGTGTGGTACGCTACCAAACCTACGGAGGTCCAGATACCACTCAAACGCCTCGAGCGGGAGGTTGTGCTCTTCGATGCGAGACTTTAAGAGTTCATAATCGTGAATACGCTCACTTCCCCCGATAATTTCGCCGTAACCCTCTGGGGCAATCATGTCGTCGCACAGGGCTAACAGCGGATTTTCGGGGTCGGGCTGCATGTAAAACGCCTTGAAGCTGGCCGGGTAGCGCTCCACCATCACCGGGCGGTCAAAATGATAGCCCAGAATGGTTTCATGTGGTGCGCCGAAATCCTCGCCCCACAGAACGGGTTGAATATCGTCCTGCACGCCAGAAGGCAAATCTTTGTTCTCGATATGAACCCGGATAATCTCGAGCGCCTCGGTATAAGTAATGCGGGGAAAGTTGCCCTGGGCGGCTGGCTCTAGTTTTGAAAGGTCACGCTCGAGCAAACCCAGTTCGGTGGCACAGTGCTCTAAAACGTGACGCACCACGTAACTGACCATGCGCTCCTGCAAATTCATATTCTGAACGTGGCTAGAGGGTGCTACTTCCGGCTCGAGCATCCAGAACTCGAGCAGATGACGGCGGGTTTTGGACTTTTCGGCCCGAAAAGTAGGGCCGAAGGTGTAGACCTTGCCCAGCGCCAGTGCGCCCGCCTCGGCGTAAAGCTGGCCCGACTGCGAGAGATACGCCTTGTCCTGCTCGAACAGGTCTATCTCGAACAGGTTAGTGGTTCCCTCAGCGGCGCTGGGCGTGAAAAACGGTGCGTCAAAGCGCACAAACCCCTCGTCGTGAAAAAAGGTCATCAGCGCGAACTGCACAGCGTCCCGAATTTTGAGAATGGCCCACGGACGGCGGTGACGGAGCCACAGATGGCGGCGCTCGAGCAGAAAATCAACGCCGTGTTCTTTGGGCGTGATGGGATATTCACCCGCACTGACGGCTTGTGGCTCGAGACCCGTCACCGCAATCTCAAAGCCGCCTGCCGCTCGAGTGTCAGCCTGCACCGTTCCGGTGAGCGCAAACGCCTGTTCCTGGGTTAAACGTCCTGCCGTATCGAAGACGGACTCTGCCACATCATTTTTGAACACGGCGGCCTGCACAAATCCGGTGCCGTCGCGGACCTGAAGAAAGTGTATTTTTCCGCTCGAGCGTTTCTGGGTGAGCCATACCGTAAGGGTGATGATTTGACCTTCAAACTGACTCAGGGTGGCAAGGGTGGGAGGATTCATAGGGGGAAATTATACAGGTGGCTCGAGGGGTGAAGCGACTGGGAGCGGGTCCACGCTCTCAGTCAGGTCTGATTATCGCGTACTGCACCACATCTTCTGGAGTTTGGTCCTTCTACACAAATGCTCTCAACAACCCTTCGCGCACAAACCCAGCCTTCTCCAGAACCCTTCCAGGCCCAGGATTTCGTGGAAAGTGATTGACTTCCAGCCGATACAGCTCGAGCGGTCCAAAAGTGTAACCCACTACCTCGAGTAGCGCTTCAGTCATTAAACCCTGTCCACGCCAGTCTCGAGCCGTCCAGTAACCCAGTCCGCCCCTTTTGTGGGTAGGGTCCCAGCTCAGCCCTAAACGCCCCACCAGCCGTCCACTTTCCCGCAAAAACAGGCCCCAACCATGTCTGGGTTTTCCACTCCGCTCCTGCTCGAGGTCGAGTTCAATCCGCTCGAGCGCAAAATTCGGGGGCAGCGGGTGCGGGATGGTGAGGGTGAAGTCAGCTATTTCGGGGTCATCCAGGGCTTTTTATAGCTCTGGGGCATCCTCGAGCGTAAGCGGGCGCAGGGTCGGACGGGAGGTGTTCAAGATAGGAGTCTTACTCAAGCGCCAGCGTAGCAGGACGTTCAGCCCATCCACTGCTCGAGCCGTTCTGGACTCATTCATTTTGTTTCCAGCAGAGTTCACCTGCTTCAGGTTAATGCTAGCTAAATATTAAAGCAGTGGTCTTCACAATCTTTATGACGTACCACACGCCCTCAAGCGGTACTCCCTTACGAAGGCGACAGCAGAATTTTTTACAGAGCTTCAGCTAGGATTCAGCTAAGCTTCAGTAGCATCACCGAATTGACTTATCTGCTCGTCTGCGGGTCTTGTTTTTATGCTTTCTGGAGGCATCATCGTGAAAACTGTTACCCTCATCCTCAGCCTCTCCATACTACTGGCCGCATGTAACAACATCTCACAGGCTCCCCTGGCAGCCGCACCGGACAACACCCAGGCCATCGAGACCCTTCCGGTGATGCCCGAGGTGCAGGTTTCTCCCGAAACCCTCGAGAATCAGGCTACCGAGCCGTACAACATCAGCCTCCAGTTTATTGCAGGTACACCTCAGAGCGTGCGGGACGCACTCAGCACCGCTGCCCGCCGCTGGGAAGGGGTGATTCGTCAGGGTCTACCCAGTGTGAGCGGCAGTATCCGTGCGGGTGCTTGCGGAGGCAATGCAGCCTTTAGTGGCACCATTGACGATATTCTGGTGTTCACCGGAACCAAAGCCATTGACGGAGCTGGAAAAATCCTGGCCCAGTCTGGGCCGTGCTACATCCGCTCGAGCGGTGGACTCACCTATGCATCCGTGCTGATTTTTGACAGTGCAGATGTGAACCAGTTTGGGAGTCAGTTGGCCGCTATCGCCACCCACGAACTGGGCCATAGCCTCGGTCTGGGAACGCTTTGGCAGTTCAAAGGCGTACTGCGCGGTGCTGGAACGAGTGACCCACGCTTTACCGGACTCAACGCGGTGCGCGAGTGGAATGCGCTCGGCGGCACGGGTCAGGTTCCGGTAGAAAATACCGGCGGCGCAGGAACAAGGGATGGTCACTGGCGCGAAAGCATCCTGAAAAACGAGCTGATGACGGGCTTTTTGAATGGCGGCAGCAACCCCCTGAGCCGCATCAGCATCGCCTCGTTTGCAGATTTGGGCTATGCGGTGGACCTGAACGCGGCCAACCCCTATAGCCTGTCTGCACTCAGCTCGAGCACTCTGGACCAGCTCGAGGTGGGCGAGGAACTCATTACACCGTTTGGACGGGCGGAGTAAGGGTTTTGAGCGGAGCGAGTGGGAAAAAGATACGAAATCCGTGATATGGAGAACTATTGGGAACAGCACCCAATAGTTCGTAATTAAACGGATTCCATATGAGTGAAACATTCGCTCGAGGGGACAGGTTTTGGCCTGTCCTTTTTTTGTTTTCCAACACCATCCTGACTTAGGTCCTCGAGTTCGTGTTCTACACTGAG
>JACMOA010000073.1 GCA_014378225.1 Deinococcales bacterium
GATACAACCGCCATTCTATTCGGGTTCAGGACTTTGAATACCGCTCGAGCGCCGATGGAAGGGACAGCCTCTTCCATCGGTTTTATGGTGTCGAGCGCGACCCTCGAGATTGCAATATAACACTACCCCGCTTCCGCGCCTGCTCGAGCCACCAGAAAGTCTTTCACCGCCTTAGCCGCACTCAAGTTCATGCCCGGAACCCGCGCAATCTGTTCCACACTGGCCGCCCCGATGTCCTCGAGTGAAGTGAAATGCTCGAGCAGGGCGTTCTTGCGCTTGGGACCAATGGCGGGCAGGTCGTCAAACACGCTCGAGAACATGCCTTCACCCCGCAGTTTTCGGTGGTAGGTGACAGCGTAGTTGTGAACCTCGTCGCGAACCCCAATCAAGGTTCTCAGCGCCGGATGTGTCTCGAGCAGCAGCAGTTCACGGTTTTTCCCGATTTCGGTTCCAGAGGTCAGCCACCACTGCGCCCCGTAGATGCTGGGCAAGATGATGCGCTCTTCACGTTTGGCGAGGCCCACCACCGGAAGCTGCACTCCCGCCTCTTTCATGGCGTCCAGCGCGGCGTTGAGCTGTCCACGTCCGCCGTCAATGAGTATCAGGTCTGGCAGCGGCAACTTATCGGACAGGCTGCCGGTAAAGCGCCGATACAGCGTCTGCTTCATGCTCAAATAATCATCCGGTTTGTCCAGGCCCTGCACCTTGAATCGACGGTGCTCCCCGCGCCGCGCCCGTCCGCCTTCAAACACCACCATTCCGCTAACAATATGAGTACCAAACAAATTCGAGTTGTCGTAACCCTCAATGCGCCAGGGACGGACAGGCAAGGCCAGCACTTCACGCAGCGCCTCGAGTCCGGGATGGTCTCCACGTTTCTCGAGCGCTAATAGTTCACTCTCGAGGCTGTTAAAGGCGTTCTTCTGGGCCATCTCGAGCAAATCTACCTTATCGCCGCGTTGTGGGGTTCGCAGCTCAATTTTGTGACCCTCTTTTTCGCTGAGATACTGGCTCCACAGCATAGAATCCTCGAGTTCTTCCGGTACCAGTACCAGCGCCGGAACGTGGGTCGCCAGAGTGTAATACTCGCGTACAAAGGCCCCGATGATTTCGCTGGGTGTGGCTTCCTCGGTTCCGGTCAGAAAGCGCTTATCGCGGCCCACTACTCGCCCAGAGCGCATTCGGAAGAGCTGTACCATCGCGAACTCGCCCGCGCTCGAGAAGCCCAGGAAATCCAGGTCGTCGCCTTTTAAACTCATCACGTTTTGCTCGGTGCCAAAGAGTTTATCCACCGCGTCAATGCGGTCCCGCACCCGTGCGGCCTGCTCAAAATCCTGAGCTTTAGCTGCACTTTTCATGCTTTCGCGCAGACTATCCATCACGCTCGAGATTCTCCCCTCGAGCAAATCTTTGACCTGCACCACCGCTTTGGCGTATTCATCCGGGTCGGCGCGGTTTACGCAGGGCGCGAGACAACGATTCATGTGGTAGTTCAGACACGGCCTCGAGCGTTTCTGGAACGGAATTCCACTGTTTTTCCGCAGTGGCAGCATGGTATCCATCAGGTTTTTGACCCGCCGCACCGCGTTGCCGTCCGGGTAGGGGCCGTAGTAAGTGCCGCCGTCCTTAATCACCCGCCGGGTGACAATCAGCATGGGCCACTGTTCCGACGTGATTTTGAGAAAAGGATAGTGCTTGTCGTCCTTGAGATGCACGTTGAAGTGCGGACGGTGCTGCTTAATCAGGTTGGCCTCGAGAATCAGCGCTTCCACCTCCGTGCGCGTGGTGATGAACTCGAGGGTGGAGGCTTCACGGGTAAATCTGCCAGATTTCCCGCCCGCCTTGAAATGTTGATTGACCCTCGAGCGCAGGTTTTTGGCCTTGCCGATATAAATAGGCGTTCCTGTGGCGCTGCGAAACAGGTAAACGCCGCTGAGTTGAGGAAGAACCGGAAGCTGCTCGAGCTGCATCGCTCTATTTTACGCTCCCTACGAATTTATAGGGTGGGAGGACAGACTTTGAATCCTCTGGTGTAGTTTCAAAACGCTGTGAACTATTCCACAGCTCTTAATTTTACACTGTGATGAGTCTCAAATCTGTTATGCTCGAGCCATGTCTTTTCTCGGTGCGGACGCCGAGTTCGAGCGCCGCCTTCATCGTCATATCCTCAGCGAAGCTCAGCGTTTGATGCCCATTCCTACGGCTATGTTAGGACTGGGAACGCTGATTGTTTATTTCTGGGACTATCTGATAGACCCGCAGGGCGCGGAAATCACCCTGTATGTGCGTCTGTTCAGTGCTTCTATTCTGGCGATTTGTGCATTTGCCATCAACCAGTTCAAGAGTGTGCGCGAACTAGAGCCACTGGTGTGGTTTATTCCCCTCTCGAGCGCTATAGGAACGCTGCTGACTTTATATCTGCTCGACGATGGGTTTCAGTGGGGAGCGGGGGGCTACTCGCTATCCTTTGTGCTGGTGGCACTGTTTGCGGTACGGATTAAACCCGTGCTGATAGTTAATCTGGTTATGCTGTTGCTGACCGGAGTGGTTCTGTTTTACAAAGGCGTCAGCTTGCTCGTTCTGGAAAACAGTCTGTTTTTCTGTGTGGTTGGGGTGGTTGTGAGCTGCGCGGTGGCTTTTCAACTCGAATCCATTTACCGCCGCGCTTTTCGGCTTCAGGAACGGCTGGAAATGGAATCGCGTACCGACTCACTCACCGGAATTCTTAACCGCCGCGCCCTGTGCGAAGAAGCGACCCGCAGGCTCGAGGAATCTGAACGCCTTGGTCTACCTATCAGTGTGCTGGCACTGGATTTGGACCACTTCAAGCGCATCAATGACCGCTACGGTCACCCCATTGGAGACGATATTCTCAAAAACTTTGTGACCCTGGTCAAGCCTGCCTTACGCCCTTATGACCTGCTAGGGCGCATGGGCGGCGAGGAATTCATGGTAGTGCTACCTCAAACTGTGCTCGAGGAAGCGAGGGGAGTGGCTGAGCGCATTCGACAAACCGTAGAAGACCAGCTTCGCTCGAGCCTGAACTCGGAAGCCCGCTGCACCGTGTCTATTGGAGTGGCAGAGCATTGGGAAGCGGAGGCTAGCGTGGACGATTTGTTTAAAGCTGCTGACGACGCGCTGTACGACGCCAAGAGTGGAGGGCGCAACCGGGTGAGCGTGAACGATTAAATCCTCGAGAGCCAGACTTGAGAGCCAGACTTGAGAGCCAGAGAAAATGTTTCAGGGTTTCTTAATAAAAACACTTTGATTTCTATTCTCGAGCGATGACCCCACCACCTGCACCGTCCCAGATAGAAACAAGGGCGTTAGCTCCTACGCCACACCCATCCCACACAGCAGATAACTCAGCGCCACACCCGACCTCACCCCAAACAGCACCGCCCACAGCGCACTTAGTACCCCACAGCTCAGCAACATAAACTCTCCTTTGGGTTCGGCTCGAGGACCGAACGACACACCATTTTAACCGGGCAGATGTGAGCAGGATTTTCACCCACTCAGTTGCACCCCCCAACCCGCACCAGAGGGGCGCTCGAGCGTTCCCGCCTTCCACTCGAGGCCGGTGTGTGGGTCATTCTCCAGAAGTAAGGCCCCGTCCAAATCGGTCCAGTCGGCCAGACCTGCAAGCTGTGCAGCAGCGGCAATGCCCAGACTGGACTCAATCATGCAGCCCAGCATGACGGACATTCCCAGCGCCCTTGCGGTTCTGAGGGTGTGCAGCGTCTGTAGGGGACCGCCCAGTTTTTGCAGTTTCAGATTTACCCCATCAAAAGCGTGTGCCAGACCGGGAATACTCGAGCGGCTGTGCAAGGATTCGTCGGCAATAATCGGAATTTTGGAGATGCGCCTCAACTCGAGATGGCCTTCCAAATCCTCGGCATTCAAAGGTTGCTCGAGCAGTTCTACCTTGCACTGCTCGAGCAC
>JACMOA010000074.1 GCA_014378225.1 Deinococcales bacterium
GATGCCCGATAGTTGCTGTTTTCGCCAAGACGCCCGGAAGGTGTCACTTTGTTCAAGACGTGCCGCAGTTGGGTCAAGACAGCCGGAGACACTACACTGACCAGTTTAAACGCAACTCCACTTCCCTTCTCCACTAAACTAAAGCTATGGACCTCAACTTCGGCAAAGCCCTGCTAAATGGACGCAACTACCGTGACCTGTCCGACGACGAAATCTTACAGCGTTCCAAAGAGCTGCTCGAGGGCTGGATGTCTGGGGACCACACCCTCGAGCGTCCCAAACTATACGACCACTACGCCATTCTTTTTCTGGCCCTGGTCCGGCGGGTACAGGAACTAGAGGAGAAGGTTCATTCGCTCGAGTTCGATTCTAAGAAGTGAGTCTAATACACTCATATTTTAGAGTGCAAGCGCACATAGAAATTTACGCACATTCAGGCGCTCGAATGGATGGTAAGTTAGGACCATGAACGTCCAGTGGGTGCAAAGCGATTATCTAAAAAACGTGGAGCAGCAATGGGAACTCGACCCTCGAGATTTTGAGCGTAGCCTCTACGAAGCAGTACCCCAGAAGCGCGAGGAAGGCGTGAACTGGACGATGGTGCTGGTAGCCGTTATCCTGGCGATGCTGATGGTTTACTCGAGCATGACCGGGTATTTGCACTTGCTTCCGCAGCCCATCCTGCCCACCCCGATGCCGGACATCACCTGAGCAAATAGCTCGAGCGTCCTGCTAAAGTTAAAATTTTGCCCTCTTCCTGTAACGGTGAAGGGCTTTTTCGATTATCGAGTAAAACGCTAGAGCAGTTTAGGAACGGGGATGAAAGGACTTCCCGATTTGGAGAATCTGCATATCCTATTGAGCACAGTGAAACATCTCATCCCAGTCGATATTCAGACCCTCCGCTCTGCTCAGAGTGACACACCCAAAGTGTCATCGCTCGAGATGAAACAAGGAAGTTATTTCGTCCCCAATCCTTAGCGGTCAAACTTGCCGTATCCAGCAGATTCGCGGCGCTGTGCGCCCCTGGCATAATCCAGTTGCGCCTCGATGTCCTGTTTGCCCTCGAGAAAGGCACTGTCTGGAATCCAATACGCCAAACGCGATTCTCCCAGTTGTACATGGAACTTCTGCAGGTCTTCTTCGTTTTGCCAAAAAATAACCCGCTCAAACCCGTTTACATCGGCCCAGCTCGAGATGCGGGCCATGACCCGCTTGACTGCGCTGGAATCGGGAAAAGTGTAAGGCTGGGAGTCGTGAGTGTAAAATTCGATGTTCGCCATAAAAGCCTCCCTAATGTCCCTAAAAGTGAGGGTGCGTTCGCATCCTGCTATTAAACTCAAACTTCGCTCGAGCGTGACCAACTTCATACCCTCAAACCGTATCCTAACCTAAACACCCATGAAAATAATCACACTAAATCTAAACGGGCTGCGCTCGAGCGTGCAAAAAGGCTTACTGGGCTGGCTCGAGGCAGAGAGTCCAGACCTGATTTTATTCCAGGAAGTTCGCGCTGGAGCCACGCCGCTGCCTTTAACAGCTCTGGGTTATTTTAGCCGCTGGATGCCCGCACAAAGAGCCGGGTACAGTGGGGTGGCCCTGGCCAGTAAACTCGAGCCGCTCGAGGTGATTTACGGCCTGAACCGGGAGCAAATAGACGCCGAGGGCCGGGTGATTCTGGCCCGTTTCGAGAACTTTAGCGCTCTGAGTGTTTATGTTCCCAGTGGTTCGAGCGGACCCGTTCGCCAGGAATTCAAGATGGCCTTTCTCGAGGATTTTTACGGGTATGTCAAGTGTATGCTCGAGGTGGGGCCGCTGATTATTGGCGGAGATTTCAACATCGCCCACGGTCCGATTGACCTCAAAAACTGGCGTTCTAACGGGAAAAATTCGGGTTTTTTGCCGCAGGAGCGCGAGTGGATGACCCGCTTTCTGGCACTGGGCCTTACCGACACGCACCGCACTCTGCTGGGCGAAAAAGCTGAATATACCTGGTGGAGCAGTCGTGGGGCGGCTTACACAGGTGATGTGGGCTGGCGGCTGGATTATCAGGTGTGCTCGAGCGGATTCACCCCACTGGCTCACCAGGTTCACCGCGATGCAAGGCTTAGTGACCATGCAGCCCTGAGCGTGGAGTACGCGCCGCTCGAGCGATGAGCCAATGGCCACAAATGCCCCACCAGGAACGTGTGGCTCACACTACCTTGCACATTCTTCCCGGCTCGAGCCTACGCTCTCCTGGCATGGCGTGCTATACTGAACCCAGCACGCTCGAGAGAAGCGTACAATTAGCGCGGTTTGTCGGCATCGCCCCCACAATAGAAAAGCGGGATTAGGCGACGGGTTTGGGATAAATCAAGATAAACCGTGAAAATGAGGATGGATGCCTAGAAAAACGAAAGAGGCGGAGACCCCAACTCCCCCGGTACAGGATTTAAGGGTCGAGAGTATGGAGAAAGCTCCTGCCAATGAACAAATAACCGCGCTCGAGGATGTGGTAAAAACCCCTTCAAGCAACTCGAGAACCTCAAAAAGACCCACGGCTAAAACTCAAGCTGTTAAAACTCAAACTGCCCCCGTAAGCGCTCAACAACCCGAAGTGGTTGCGGTCCTGCCAGTGCGAGCAGAGCCAGAGCAAGCAACGCCAGAAAAAACAGAGCAGAAGAAAGTGGTGTCAAAGAAGAAAACTCCCTCGAGCGAGGAGGAATCCCCTCGAGCCGTACAAGAAACCATAGAAAAAACCGTGCAAAAACCGACTGATAAAAGTATTCCTAAAACCGCTGCAAAAGCGGTTTCCAAAACCTCGGGCAAAGCCGCAGTGGAATTGTCTGTTCCCATGGTCAGCACCGCGCCCTCCATGTCTGAAGAGTTCGATATTCCCTCGAGAAAGAACCGCAAGCCTGCGGGGAAATCAAGCTCGAGCAAAGCTGCGCCTGTGGTACAAAAAGTGCCTGAGCCTGTTGTGGTTGAATTGGAGCTGGCTGCTGCTGTGCAACCTGTTCTCGAGCCTATGATTGAACCCCTACTCGAGCCAGTTCTTGAACTTGCATTAGAATCTGCAATTGAACCCAGTACAGAGCAGGTTGAACCCGTGCTCGAGCTTGTTTCAAACGCTGCTCCCAGGCGTAAGGGTCGGGGAAGCCGTGCTAAAACGTCCCAGACTGAGGCCGCAAAAGAAGAACCCACCCTGGCTGCGGTGGGAGCCACGCTCGAGGAAGTTCAAACCGAATTGCCCTCGAGTGAGCCGGACCCAAGCCAGGATATAACTGTGCTCGAGTCTGAACCTGTTCAGGTTGAACCTGTTCAAGCTGAATTCCTCGAGCCTGTGGAAGACGTTATTCTCAGCCGTAAAGGCCGGGGAAATCGCAAAAAAGCACTTCCTGAAACTCCGCTGCTCGAGGCTGCAACAAAAGCTGTCGCGGTGGAAACTCTGCTCGAGTCAGTAGTTCTAGAGCCAGTTGTTCTCGAACCTGTTGTTCTCGAGAATGTCATCACACAACTTAAACCCGAAACTCCTCCGGTTCTCAAACTACTCGAAGAAAGTCAGGTGGAGAGTCAACCTACCCTGGCCGCGCTCGAGGCGGACGAAAAACCTGTTCCCGTGGTCAAACCCTCCAGCCGGAAAAGCCGAGCTAAAGTGGCTGTGGTCCCTTCTGTCGAGGTTGCCCCTGAACTCAAGGCTCCAGAAACCGAAGCAGTTCGACCCGAAGCATTGCAAACCAAGCCACCCCGTCCAAGCCGCCGCAAACCCGTGAAAACTGCGCTTGCAGAGCCACACAACCTCGAGCCACACCTGCTCGAGGTTGTGGAAGTCGAAAGGCTCCTTGAAGTGACGGCTATTCCCACGCTCGAGGGCGCAGTTACAGATGTGGTGCAGGCCGACCTTCAGGAAACGGCATCGCTTTACACAGGCGAGTACACAGGCGAGTCGCTCGAGAGCCAGCCCAGCCAGCCCACCCTCGAGAGTCAACCCTCGAGCGAATCCCTGCCCGCTTCGGGTGAACGCCCTAGCCGCCGTCGCCGTCGCGGACGGGGGGAACCTCGTTCCATCCAAACTCAAGCGGACAAAGGTGGTCAGGCCCCGAATCCCAGCCTCGAGCAGGTTGTCCCAGATGACGACATCGAAATCACCTCCGGGAACCCTGATGTTTACGGGATTTATGAGGACGACTCGAGCGAAGATGACGTTCAGCAGACCTCGAGCCAGATGGACTCCAGCCCAGTAGATTCGACAGAAGTGGACTCGAGCGGGATGGACTTCAACCAGAGTGACACGAGCGAAAAGGACGCAGGTCAGGCCGACGGGGACCGTACCGGACGCACCGCCGACGGTGCAGTGCTCGAGTTTTTCCGCCGCCACCGCAAACCGTGGCATGTGCGCGACCTCGAGCGGGGTCTTCCGCGTTTGGACCGCACCCTGATTGGGGGCAAGCGCGACCTGGAAATGTTGCTCGAGCGCCTGACCGAAGCTGGAACCCTGATTCGGACCCGCAAGCACACCTACGGGCTGGTTGAAGTGATGAATCTGATTAAAGGCCGTTTTCAGGGCAACAGCAAGGGTTTTGGCTTCGTGATTCCTGAGGATGACTCTGAGGATTTGTATATTGCCAGTGAATCCACGCTCGAGGCCTGGAACGGAGACACCGTGCTGGCACGGGTGGAAGGCCGCCGGGGGCGCGAGGAATCGCCACGCGGCACCATCGCCCGGATTGTCAAGCGCGGACACGACACCTTGGTGGGTACGCTCGAGTTCTCCAAAGGCTACGCGCTCTTAAAGCCAGATGACCCCAAAGTGCCGCACCGGGTTTTACTGCTTCCAGACAACCTCGAGAACGTGAAGGGTGGCGCAAGGGTTCTAGCCAACCTGTTCTGGCCCGAGGCCACTGGAGAAGACGAGGTTTACGGCGAAATCCAGGACATTCTGGGAGACTCTGACAACCCCGAAACCGAAACCAAAGCGGTGATTCTCAAGCACAATCTGCGCGATGAATTCCCGCTGGAAGTGGAACGCGAAGCCGAACGGGTGGCGCTCGAGTTGACCGAGAGCAATTATGTGGGCCGTCTGGACCTGCGTGACCGCAACATCTTTACCGTAGATGGGCGCGACGCCAAAGATTTTGATGACGCTATTCACATTGAGGCGCTCGAGGAGGGCGGTTTCCTGGTGGGCGTTCACATTGCGGACGTGAGCTTTTATGTGCGTGAAGGCTCCAAGCTGGACGAGGAAGCATACGCAAGGGCCACCTCGGTATACCTGCCCGGAAAAGTGCTGCCCATGTTGCCGGAGAAGCTCTCCAAC
>JACMOA010000075.1 GCA_014378225.1 Deinococcales bacterium
CATCTGCTGGGTGACGACCACATCGTCTGCCCCCCAAATGAGTAAGGTGGGGCAGCCAATCCGCAGCAGCAGGGGCCGAAAATCATCGGACAGAATGGCTCTGGCACTGCGGTACAGGTTTTGCGGACTGGCCCGCAGCGCGTCGAAGGCCACGGTGGGCAAAAAACGCCGCCGTCCTTTGAGGCCCACCTCGCCTAATTTGACCACCACTTCGTGCAATTTAGCTTTAACCATCCCGCTCGAGGCCGCCAGCACCAGCTTTTTGACCCGCAGTGGATAACGGGCCACCAAGTGAACCGCCGTTTGACCGCCCATCGAGTGACCTATCACGCTCACCTGCGACAACTCGAGCGAACTGAGCCAACCCTCGAGCAAGTCTGCACTTTCGTCAAAACTCAACGAAGACTGAAAATTGCTGCGCCCGTATCCAATCAGGTCCACGCTGTACACCGTAAAGTGTTGGGACAGCACCGGAATATTCTTGCGCCACCACAACCTCGAGCCGCTGAGTCCGTGCAGCAGCACCAACGGAGGACCAGACCCTTTCACATCGTAAGACAGTCGGTGGTGGCTCGAGCGGTAGGTGAACACGGCTTTCAATGTACACGTTAGGCTGAAGGTATGGACTTGTATTTTCTTTGGTTCTTCTTTCCGATTCCGCTGTTCATTCACCTCTTTTTATTGACCTTCGTTCAGCGCTTACTCAAAGGCCCCACCCAGCCGAATGAAACGGGGGTCTGGGTTGCGTCTGGCTTTTTCACAAGTTGTGGTGTTATTGGACTCTCGGCCTTTTTGCTTCCTTTCCTGTTTCCGCTTTTACGGTTGTGTGGGTCTTCGCTCGAGGTCATAGAGCCGTTCGGCTGGCTGGCCCTGCTGGGCGCGGTGTTTTTGACTTTTACCCTGCTCCAGCTTTCCCACACCCTCGAGCGCCGAACCGTGCTGATTCTAGCTTCCTCGAGCGCTGCTGTGCTGTGTATCGGTCTTTTTTTGAGGGTTTTTGCCAATTTGGATATCGAGGCTTGCAGGCTCAACCCCTGAGTGAACTGAGATTCGCTCGACCCAACAAAAAAGGGCGCATGTTGATGCGCCCTTGCAACTTTATCTCAAACCGAAGCCATCTCCGCTCTAGGAAGTCGTTTTTTCTTCGGGTACTTTACTTCAGGCAAGGTGGGCGCATGATTCACCACCACCCCGCCGCCCAACAACCTCGAGCCGCTGTACAGCACCGCGCTCTGACCCGGAGCCACCGCAAACTGCGGACTTTCAAACTCGAGCCGGAAACCCTCCTCAGTAGCCTCGAGCACTCGAGCAGGCACCGCAGGGCTGCCGTAGCGCACTTGCACCTCGAGCACTTGGGGTAAATCTTTGGGTTCGAGCAGGTAGTTTGCGCCGTTCACTTCCAGACCGCTCCAGTGGCAGTCCTCGTACTCGCCCACCCAAACAATTTGACGCTCTGGCTCAAGGTGAATCACGTATTTCACTTTGCTCGAGTCAAACAAGCCCAGACCCTTTTTCTGGCCCAGGGTGTAAAACTGGGTTCCCAGGTGTTCGCCCACCACCTCGCCGCTGCGGATGTCCACCATAGGGCCATGCACCTGCGGAATGTACTCGGCCAGATAGTCTTTCAGCGCTCCTGGCACAAAGCAGATGTTTTGGCTCTCGGGTTTCTTGGCGGTGATTAATCCGTATGCTGAAGCCAGTTCGCGCACCTGCGGTTTTTCCATTTCGCCCACCGGAAAAATCAGGTGCTTCATAATCGCTCGAGCGGTTCCCCACAAAAAATAGGTCTGGTCTTTGCGAGGGTCAAGGCCCCGGTGAAACTCTACCGTGCCGTCCTCGCGGTCCACGCGTTTGACGTAATGCCCGGTAGCCACGTACTCACAGCCCAACATCCGGGCTTTTTTGACCAGCGCGTCAAACTTGACTTTGGTGTTGCAGTTTACACAGGGGTTGGGGGTGCGGCCCGCTGCGTACTCACTGAGGAAAGGCTGTCGAATGCTACGTTCGAACTCCTCGCGGTAATCCAGCAAATAAAAAGGAACGCCCACCTGGTCTGCCACCCGGCGGGCCTCGAAGGCAGCGTCTGGCGAGCAACAGGTGTCAAAGGTTTCCGTGCGTTTTTCGTCCGGCCAGAAGCGCATCATTGCGCCAATCACCGTGAAGCCCTGCTCTTTGAGGAGAGCTGCAGACACGCTCGAGTCCACCCCCCCTGACATAGCCACCAAAACCCGCTTGTTCTTATCCATGATTGCCTCTCTAGCTTGCTTCTCGAGGACCCCGTGCAAAGAGGTTCAGCGCCCGAGTGTAGCAAGCAAACACGAAGGGCGCGGTGAGCAAAGTGGCAAATGTCAAAGATTCGCTCGAGCCAGCCCTGCCAGAATGAGCATTTCCCCAAACGCTCGAGGGCAAGCTGTCACACCCACACTTTAAAATGGCACGATGAAACGCATAACCTTGCTTTGTCTGGGTCTCTTCTCGTTAGCAGCCTGCAACCGGGAAAACACTCCCGTTGGCCTCACCGCCACCAACCTTCGTACCATCGAAAACACCTGCACCGCGCTCGAGGGTGAAAAATACCTAGCGCTTGCCTTCAATTACACTGGGAAGCTAGACTCGCTCAAATTCAGCTTCACACCTTTCTTGATGGTCGCCAGTCCCCTTTCAACCACCCAAATTGTGCGGATTGCAGATGTCAATACCGTACCCTCGAGTTACGCCAAAGTTCTACTCAACGAAAGCACAGTGGCGAAGGTCTATCTGTCTCTGCCAGACGCGGTGCTCTCGAGCGCGGGCATCACCCCACCAGACCCCAAACAGACCCGGCCCATGTCCATACGGCTCGAGGTGAGCAACACCGCAGGTCAATCGGCGGCGGCGCTCGAGCTGAAAGACGTGGATGTCAGCGGTTGTTATTAGAAAGTTACAAAAAAATACTTGACAAAAAAACCCTTTGCGTTTATTCTTTTTCTCGCCCTGAGTGCCGTGGTGGCGGAATTGGTAGACGCACTAGTTTCAGGGACTAGCGCCGCAAGGCGTAGGGGTTCAAATCCCCTCCTCGGCACCATCCAGAAAACCCCGCAAATCTGCGGGGTTTTTACTTTTTTGCTCGAACGCTCCTCCTAAACTGTTTTGCTATTTTACCGTAAACGGCAAGCTGAACAGGGTGGGGTTAGGGCTGGCCCCCTCGCTCGAATAGCGCAATTCGTATTCACCAGCCACGTCGGGAAGTTTAAGCGTGCCGGGGTTGCCTTCCCTGGTGTAGAAGTAATCGAGATAGGTCCCTACTGTTGCACCTTTTTTAACGATGGTCACGTATTCGCCGGGGTTGCCCGGTCCGGTCCATTTGATTTGGATACGCTCTCCCTTTTTACCCTCACGCGGGGCCTCGAGCGCGTAGTTAGCCAGTTTGAGGGTAATGGGAACGCTAAACAGTGTGGGGTTAGGACTAGCTTTTTCGCTCGAGTAGCGGATTTCATAGTCTCCCGGCTCGAGCGGGGTTTGTAGAGCGCCAGGATTGCCGTCTCTGGTGTAGAAGTACTTGAGGTAAGTTCCCACCGCCGCACCTTTTTTGACCTCAGTGACGTAATCACCGGGATTGTTAGGGCCAGTCCACGTCACTGAGACGCGGCTCCCCGCCACCTCCTCGCGCGGGGCCTCAGGCGCGTAGGAAGCCAGTTTGAGCACGATGGGGCGGCTGGCCAGGGTTTTGCTCGAGGTGTCACTGGCGTAACGCAACTCGTACTCTCCGGCAGCCGTGGGAACGGTCAGCTCGAGCGGGTTTCCGGCTTTGGTGTACTTGTAATCCAGGTAAGCCCCTTCTGCCGCACCTTTTCTGACGATGGTGACGTAATCCCTGTCATTGTTCGGCCCGGTCCACCGCACCGAAATCACGCTTCCAGCCAGCACTTCACCGGGACCCTCGAGCGCCGCCGCCACCCGTTTTGGGGTGAAGTTAGCGCTGCGGCCCACCACTCGAGTGCTACCGTCTGGATTGGCCAGATGGTAGCGAATCTGGTACTCGATTTCCTCGTCGGGAATGTTCAGCTCGAGCGTGCCAGACGCGCCCTTGACGTACTCCCAGTCCATAAAAGCGGGGTCTGGGTCAGACTTTTGAGCTACGGTAATCCAGTTTTTCTCGCCCCCAGGCGCACCGGAAAACTTGACGGTCAGCTTGCCTCCCGCGTTGGGTGGATTGGGACTGAACTCGAGCGCCACCCCAGAAATTTTGCCCACCTCGAAGCTGAAACGGTTGATGGAGCCTGCCGCTACCGTGAGTCCGCCGTAAGTTTGCAGCCCAGACTCTGAACTCTCCACCGTGGCGGTGTAAGCTCCCGCCGTCAGCTCCGCCTTGAACTCCGCGCCGCCAGAAAAGCCCACCGCGTTGCCGCCGCCCAGTGCGCTCGAGAAGCTGACTTTGGCCCCGGAAGTAAAGGGCTTGCCGCCTGTAGTCAGCGTGACGACCACTGGCAATTTGACTTCATTAGGCTTGGCGACATTAATCACGGTGCGGCCCAGTGCAGCGGCGAGTTCTGCGCTCGAGCGGGCATTTTCAAAGGTTCCCAGACCTTCAAAACTCTTTTGCGCTCTGGCGTCCAAATCAATGCCCACCACGCGCACGTCCACCGTGATGCCGCGTTTTTTGAACGCCTCAAGCGTGTCGGTGACGTTGCCCCGGCAGGATTCCTGCCCATCTGTGACCAGCACAATCACTTTTCTACTGTTGTCCTGGGGAAAATCTAATGCAGCCTGCTCGAGCGAGTAGGCTATCGGGGTGGCCCCTTTGGGCTGGGTCCGGGCCACCACATCCTGTAAACTTTGGCGCTCGAGTCCCCGCATGGGCAGCACCAATTTGCTGTCCTGGCAGGCTTCTGGAGACGCTCCGCCCGCATTGGCTCCATAAATTCGGAGTCCCACGTTGAGCGCGGAATCAAAGGGCAGCTTAGAAATGAAGTCTGAGAGCACCGCTTTGGCCACGCTGATGCGGCTCGAGCCGTCTGGGAGTTTGCCGTACATGCTGCCCGAAGCGTCCAGGATGAGCTGAACGTAGGTGGGTTGGGTATCCTGGGCCTGGACAGGAACGAGCATAAGGGTCGTTCCTAGGGTCAAAATCAGTTTCGAGCGCATAACAACCTCTTGCTTCAGCCAAAAAAAATCTCGGATTGGAGAAGCTTGTAAAGGAGGGCTTGAGTCGGAGTGTGAGTAGACGTGTCGCCGGAGTCCATTTTACACATCAATTTCTGAGTTATTTCAACGCTTGAACGATAAAGTTAAGAACCACTGAAAATGCTGTAGCAGACGAACTCTCTCGAGTGAAAACAAACCCTTTCCTCGAGTTCCCACCCAAACGGCTCGAGGTAGATTCTGCCCCCCTTCCGGCTCGAGCACCTTCATCGAGCAGACTTTCACCTTGTCCCTTTTCACGCTGCGTTGTAGCATCAGAACTCGAGCGCTGATATGAATATCGGGCAGGCTCGAGGCTCCCTCAAAAGCTTTAGAACCTGCTGAACTCGAGGAGAACGCTATGAAAGAACCTGTACGTGTTGCCATCACCGGAGCCGCTGGACAGATTGGGTACAGCCTGCTTTTTCGCATTGCCAGTGGGGACATGCTGGGAGGAGACCAACCCGTTATTTTGCAACTGCTCGAGGTGACGCCCGCCCTGAAAGCCCTGAATGGGGTGGTTATGGAACTCGAGGATTGCGCTTTTCCCTTGCTGGCTGGAACTGTAGCCAGTGACGACCCGACCATAGCCTTTAAGGACGCCGATTACGCGCTACTGGTGGGTGCCATGCCGCGCAAGCAGGGCATGGAGCGCAAGGATTTGCTCAGCGCCAACGGCAGTATTTTTGGGCCGCAAGGCAAAGCGCTGGACGCGGTAGCGAGTCGGAACGTGAAAGTGCTGGTGGTGGGCAACCCTGCCAACACCAACGCGCTGATTGCCCAACAGAGTGCGCCTGGACTGAATCCGCGCAACTTCACTGCCATGATGCGCCTGGACCACAACCGCGCCAAGAGTCAACTGGCAAACAAACTGGGTGTGGCCTCGAGCGCCGTTTTACACATGGGTGTATGGGGAAACCACTCGAGCACCCAGTACCCGGACGCTTTTAACGCTACCGTAAACGGCAAAAGTGTGGCAGAGCAGGTGGACCTCGAGTATCTGGACACCGACTTTATTCCCACGGTGCAAAAGCGCGGTGCGGCCACCATCGAGGCGCGTGGATTACCCAGTGCGACCAGTGCCGCCAGCGCCGCTATTGACCACATGCGAGACTGGGTGCTGGGCAGTGGCGGCGAGTGGGTCAGCATGGGCGTTCCCAGTGATGGCTCTTATGGCATTCCTGAAGGTGTGGTGTTCGGCTTTCCCGTGACCACTCAGAATGGCGAGTACACCATTGTGCAGGGCTTGGAGCTGAACGACTTTGCCAGGGAGCGAATTCAAAAAACCCATCAGGAACTGCTCGAGGAGCGGGCTGCGGTAGAAGAAATGTTGGGTTGAGGCTCGAGGGTAAAATTTTTGGTCTGGGCGGGGGTGCAACCCGCCTTTTTTGTTGCTTCTCGAGGGTGCAATACCAAGTTGCTTTCATTACTTTCCACCCCAGAAAAAGTACCGGAATGGAAATACAAAACAGCAACCTGGTATTCTAGTTTTCTCGCTCCACTCGGCCTTGAAGAGATGGAACTTCTTCAAGGCAACTTGGTATAAGGGGCTTTCACCCTGAACGCGAATTTTGTGCAACTACAGGGGTTTACCCAAAACTCTTTTAGCTCGAGCGTGAAGCAGGCGCAGCAGCCGGACGTCCCTTTTTCTTGCGAAGGTTCCACACCACTCGAGTGAGCAGTAAGACCCCCAGAATTCCTGCATACAGCAGCGGTTCACGCAAATCTTTTTTAGTTTGCCAGATGAAGTGCAGCGCGGCCAGACCTGCTGCCAGATAAACCAAACGGTGCAAGCCTTGCCAGCGCACAAAGCCCAGCTTTCTAACCATCCCTTTGGAACTGGTGATGGCTAGTGGAATCATCAGCACCACAGCCGCAAAGCCCACCGTGATAAAGGGCCGCTTGAGGATGTCTTCCACAATCACGCTCAGGCTGAGGCCGTGGTCAATCACAAAGTAAATCAGCATGTGCAGAAACGCATATGTAAAGGCCAGTAAACCCAGTGCTTTACGCACTCGAGCGGGCCAGGTCCAGCCTAGAGTCTGCCGCAGAGGAGTACAGGCCAGTGACGCCAGCAGCAGGATAGTCGCCAGCAGGCCCGTTTGATGTGTGGCCCGTTGCACCGGATTCGCACCCAGAAGTCCGCTGTAAGCGTCCCAAATCATCACCACCAGAGGAAGAAGTCCTCCTAAAACCACACCTGGACCCAGCCAGGACAGCTTGGACGCTTTGATGGGCTTTGATGGTTTAGAGACGCTCTCGAGTTGAGGGGTCATGGCTAAAAGTTCCGGCGCAGGTCCATACCACTATACAAGGACGCCACTTCCCTTGCGTAGCCGTTAAAAGGTAGGGTGGGACGGCGCGAAAGCTCTCCAATGCGGCGCTCGGTGGCTTGGCTCCAGCGCGGGTGGTCCACTTTAGGGTTGACGTTGGCGTAAAAGCCGTATTCGCCAGGGTTGGATAAGGCCCAGGTGGTGCGCGGCATGGTTGAGGTGAGGGTAATTCGCACGATGGATTTGATGCCTTTAAAACCGTACTTCCACGGAACGACCAAGCGCAGCGGTGCACCGTTCTGGTTGGGAAGCAACCGCCCCCCAATACCCACCGCCATAAAGGAGAGCGGGTGTAGAGCCTCGTCCAGCCGCAGACCTTCCACATAAGGCCACTCGAGCACGCCCTCCAATTGTCCTGGCATCTGTTTGGGGTCGTTGAGGGCCGTGAACTGGATGTATTTGGCTTTACTCGTAGGCTGCATCCGCCGGACCAGCGCCGCCAGCGGAAAGCCAAACCAGGGAATCACCATGCTCCAGCCTTCCACGCAGCGCATCCGGTAAATGCGGTCCTCGAGCGGGAACCAACTTTGTAAAGTGTCAATATCCACCCGTTGAGGCTTTTTAACTTCCCCGTCCAGCAACACCGTCCAGGGGCGGGTTTTGAGCGTGCCTGCCCGCTTGGCAGGTTCGGCCTTGTCGGTGCCAAACTCGTAAAAGTTGTTGTAGGTGGTAATACTCTGGTAAGAAGTCTGGGCCTCGGAAGTGTCGTAAGGACCCAGAGGCCGCTTAGCTCCGCCTATCAGCGCCGCCTCGGGCGTGGCTGCCGAAGCCTGCCGGGTCAGCAGCGAGAGACTTCCCCCCACCCCTACAATAGTGCCAGTGGTCAAAACAGCGTTTTTGAGAAACTCGCGCCGCTGCATGGTCTGGGCTTCATTTTTTGGCTCGAGCGAAGATTCTTCGGGGGGAATGTGCGACATAGCGGTCTCCTGAAAAGGTATTACACGTCAGTAGGTGGTTTTGGATTGTGCTCGAGCAGGTAAAAAACCGTAAAAGGGAATTTAGCCTCGAGCGCAGAGATGAAAAACTCTGTTTGAAATAAATTTTAGATGGAATTCAACATGATTACTGTACGTTTGGAAATGCTCGAGGGTTCAAAGTTCGGCTCGAGTGCAAAGTGATGCGCCTACGGCGAGTAATTGGTTGTTGGATGGTCTGCTCTCGAGTTACAAAAGCAAACTATCCAATGACCAAAACCTCGCTGGAGGCGCAGTCCAGATTTATTCAAACCACTGCTCAACCTACTTCGTGCAGTCCAACCTTACCCGGAAACTGGGGTTCGCACTCGAGAAAGCTACCCCCTTCGCCCTGGTGCTATCTCCAATAGCTTTAGGGTCCACCTCGAGCAGAAACTTGACCGGGGTTTTGATTTCGCTGGGCGCGGGATAAGGGTAGAAAAACTTGAGTTGATGCGTCACTGCGCCGCCTGGGGGCAGATTGGCGAAGGTGAACTTTTGCACGTCCAACGGGTCTACGCTGAGGGTGTTGGCGTCGGCAAAAGCAAGTTGAATGCCTCCACCCGTGCCGCTCACCCCCGCATCGGTAGAGTTGAGGGTGGTCCCGGTGCCATTTCTGAACTCGAGGGTGAGACCCCAACCGGGATAGACGGTGGCGTTGGCCCGGAAAATCCCCAC
>JACMOA010000076.1 GCA_014378225.1 Deinococcales bacterium
ACCACATGCACCGGATGCGTTTTCTCGAGCTGGAGGGCCACGTTAAACAAATTGTTGTTACGCTCGCGGTAGGTGTCGCCCTTTACCAGTCCAGCCACCTGCACAAACTGGGGTTCGGTAATTTTGGCAATGGGTCCCAGCGCGGTGGGGTAAGTCTGTCCGGTGCGCTCGAGCGCAATAGTCAGTCCCCACTTCCCCGCCAGCACCCGCAGCGCGTCCAGCAGTTCACGGGGGTTCTTACCCTGCGGCAAAAAGAAATGTCCCACAAAAAAGGCGCTCGAGTCGGCCTGCAAACCGTCCATTTTGGCTTCCTCGAGATAGCGTTTCCACAGCCCTCTAGGAATGTCAGTCATGATGCCACAGCCGTCGCCCTCACCGCGCACCTCACCCGAACGGTGGGCCATCTGGGTCAGCGCGTCCAGAGTCCGCATCACGTTGCCGTGGGTGGCCTCGCCAGTTTTACGAATATTGGCGATAATGCCGCAAGCGTCGTATCCCAGTTCATCAAAGCTGCCTGGAAACTGTGGCTCGAGCTGGGCGCGTAAGGCTTGGCGGTAAAGACTCTCGGCACTGCTGTTTTGCTGATACGACATGTTCACCTCAAAAAATGGGGGTAGTGAGGGAGAGCGCCGAGAGATGCAGGCACTTTCGGGTGCTCGAGGGGTGGGGTTCTCGGTGCGGGGGGGGCTAGAGGAGAGGTCTGGTGTGAACTCGAGGGATGCGGAGAACGCT
Source organism: Deinococcales bacterium (assembly GCA_014378225.1). Classification (GTDB taxonomy): domain Bacteria; phylum Deinococcota; class Deinococci; order Deinococcales; family Deinococcaceae; genus JACMOA01. Next base: position 733 of record JACMOA010000076.1, read on the forward strand.
GGAGCGTGCCGGAAATCGAGTGGGGATAGGGTCGCATTTGCGTACTCTTCACACCATTTGATAGGGGGTATTATACAGGGCTTCCCCCATTTTTCAATCGGGAAGAAACGGAGGTTTTGGGCCTCGAGCACAGTTTTAAACTCATTGGGAGGTTTGGGCAACTTCAATGCTCCAGCGATGTGCTTTGAATAGCTCAGTTAACTTAAAATATCCTAAAAACTAAAATCTTGTGGCGTAATTCTGCATTTTGTACTAAAAATATCAAACAGTGTGTCAGGAGTGATGCTCGAGGTCGCCTAGACTTCTTCCATTTCAGCAACCTGCTAAGATGAGAGCACCCTGGCGAACGCCTCGAGCGTTTCCCCTTCCTCCCTTTTGCTCGAGGTCTCCCTATGGAAATGCCCAGGTTCGTGGAAACGCCCAAGTTCGTGGAAATTCTGAGGGTTTCAGCCAAATCACGTCCCAACGCGGTGGCCGGGGCCATTACCGCGCTACTGCGCTCAGGTGGCGTTCTCGAAATTCAGGCTATCGGCCCCACAGCGGTGAATCAGGCGGTCAAAGCACTGGCTATTGCGCGGGGCTACCTCGAGGCTGAGCGGCTCGATTTAAATGTTCGTCCCAGCTTCGTCAAACTCGAGCTGGAGGGTGAAGAGCGCACCGCTGTCAATTTTAGTGTCCGCGTGGTGCGGCTCGAGGAAACTTCGCTCGAAGACACTCAAAAAGATTTACGGACTCCGTAAGTTACCCATCCCTGCCTAGTCCCTTCACCCATCCCCTCGAGCGGAGCTGTTAAACTAAATCACGGTGTCCGCAGACGCCGTGTTTTTTTGGGTTTTCTTGGTTTTTATTTTGCCCCCAGAACACGCGCCAACCCCGGCCTCGAGACTCGAGCGGGACTGCGGCTTTAAAGAGGTCAGGATGTCAGGAATCGCTATTTTGGGTGCACAGTGGGGAGACGAAGGCAAGGGCAAAATTACCGATTTTCTCGCGCCAGATGCACATTATGTGGTGCGCTTTCAGGGTGGTGCCAACGCGGGCCATACAGTCAACGCGGGAGGGAAAACCTTCAAACTCAACCTGCTGCCCAGTGGCGTGCTACATGAAGGTACGGTCAGTGTATTGGGCGACGGTATGGTGATTGACCCCTGGAAGTTCATTGAAGAGCGCAAAACCCTGCTCGAGGGCGGATTAAACCCTCTACTTCTTATCTCAGACCGCGCCCACTTGGTGTTACCGCATCACAAATCGGTGGACAGTAAAAAGGATTTTGTGGGAACCACCGGGCGCGGCATCGGTCCCGCTTACGCAGACCGGGCGCGGCGGGTGGGCATTCGCGCCGGAGACCTCGAGCACGACGGCATCTTGCTCGAAGCACTGGGCCGCCTGATTGAAGCCAAGCCCAACTCCACCGCTGAGGTGGGTTGGGTGAGTGCAGCCAAGGCGCTCGAGGACATGCAACCCATTCGTGAAGCGCTGCTGCCGTTTGTGCAGGACACCGGAAAGCTGCTGCGCGGGGCAGTCAAGGCGGGGCGTAACATCTTGTTCGAGGGGGCGCAGGCCACGCTGCTGGACCTCAATTACGGTACTTACCCGTATGTCACCAGTTCGCACCCCTCGGTGGGCGGCATTCTGGTGGGAACCGGAGTGAGCCACAAGGCGCTGAACAAAGTTTATGGCGTAGCCAAAGCCTTCAACACCAGGGTAGGTCACGGACCCTTTCTAACCGAAGTTTTTGGACCGATGGAACACCGTCTGCGTGGCGACGGCTCTCAGCCCTGGGACGAGTTCGGCACCACCACTGGGCGGGCGCGTCGGGTGGGCTGGCTGGACCTCGAGCTGTTGCGTTACGCCGTTGACCTGAACGGTCTGGATGGTCTGGTCATCAACAAGATGGACGTGCTGTGTGGCCTCGAGACGGTTCCGGTGTGTACCGGGTATGGCAGCAGCGGTGAGGCCATCCTGAAGCAGATGAAGGGCTGGGACAGCGTGGAAGGTTGCTCGAGCCGAGAAACCCTACCGAGTGCCGCGCAGGCATATCTGGACCTGGTAGAAGAGCAAACTGGATGCCCAGTGGTTATTTTTTCCTGTGGTCCAGAGCGTGAGAAAACCTATGGTTCGGTAAGCTGGGTTTAAACGGCACGAAAGCCCTCCGTTTCGGGGTTCTATGACCATTGCAGCAACTGGCCATCAAAACTCGATTAGCGGCAAGCCACGCCGAGACCCAGGTCCTCGCCCCACATTAGGCACCGGGCCTCAAAGTCGGCCCAGGTTTGCTGGCCATGTACAGCAGGCTCGCCCTAGCTGAGGCGTTTGAGGTTGGGGCTGTTCAGCACCATAATCATGAAGACAGTTTAAAGAGAGGTCTTGGTCTGAACGGCACCTAGCGGACCAAACCGCTGTCTTGAGCAAAGCGGCACCTATCGGGCCTGCTCGCCTCGAAAAAATCTTGAAACATACAAGATTTTTCGGATTCCGCATTACAACAATCAAAAGCCAGTTGCTTACTATCCCAGCACGCTCGAGCGCTGAGAACACGCCTAATTCTCACAGTTGTACGGCAAAGCCTCTTACAGTCCTCAGAAGGTCTTAATCCTAAACTACCGTCTACTCGAGGGCATATGCACGCCCTTTGGATTGACTTTAGGAGACTAGATGACCTTAGCACTGGACAAAAAAACCGCGTCCCTGGCTGACTTAACCCATTCCTGGCTCGAGACCATCGGCGAAGACCCCCACCGGGAAGGGCTGCTCAAAACCCCTCAGCGGGTGGAAAAAGCCTGGGAGTACATGACCGGGGGCTATGGTCAAGTGCTCGAAATTGTGGCTAACGACGCAGTGTTCGAGGCCGAGGGCGACGGGATGGTGGTGGTCAAGGACATCGAGTTTTACAGCATGTGTGAACACCATATGCTTCCCTTTTTCGGGCGGGCGCACATTGGGTATATTCCAGACCAGAAAATTCTGGGTCTGTCCAAATTTGCTCGCATCACCGACATGTACTCGAGGCGCTTGCAGGTTCAGGAGCGTATTACCGGACAGATTTCAGCCGCTATTCAGGAACTGCTCGAGCCAAAAGGTGTGGCCGTGGTGCTCGAGGGTGTACACCTGTGCATGGCCATGCGTGGGGTACAAAAACAGCAGTCCAGCACTACTACCTCAAGCATGTTGGGCGCGTTCCGCGAAGACGCCCGCACTCGAGCGGAGTTTATGGAAAATATTGGACACCGCTTCTCAACACGGTAAGTCGCGGCGATAGCCGCTCTGCAAACGTCAAACGCTTGGATGTTTTCAGCATTCGACGTTTGACATCTTGAGCAGAACGGCACCTTCCGGGCCTGCTCGCGTTTGCAGCCTCGCAAGAGGCTTTTTCAGATGTTCACCGTTTCGCTCTCCACCCTTGAGCCTGTTTTTTCGCTTGCGGGAGCCAGTTCCACCACCCGGTAGCCGTAGGCATTAACCACTCGAGTGCCTTCCGGTGTGGTGTACTCGAGTTTGCGGCCTTCGTATTCGTGGATATGACCATGAACGACCAAGCGCGGTTTGAAGTGAGCGATAAATTTGGTCATCTCCACACAACCCCGGTGGGCAAAATCGCTTCCGGCGTGTGGCCCCAGGGGTGGCGCGTGGGTTAGTAAAATGTCCAGTGGACGCTTTCCTGCCAGTTTGCGGAGCCTGAGCTGCCACGCCAGTTTTGCAAATCCGTGCCACGCCTCGAGCGGGGTGTACTGCCCTTCCCCTTTTTCGCGGTATTTTGGTGCGCCGCCCCAGCCTGCGACCACCAGACCTCCCACCTCGAGCACCTTGCCGTGCAGGTTGGTCACGCCGCCGGGGTCGGAACTCACTCCATTCTCAATCAACTTTTCGTTGCCATGATTTCCCGGCACGTAAAGCACTGGTCGCGGCAGTTTGGTGGCCACGAACTCGAGGTAAGAACCCGCCAAATCACCCGCTCCCAGCACCATGTCCACTTCGGGAATGTCTCGAGGAAAGCTCGAGCGGTACACGAACGGGTGTTCAAAGTCCGCAATCAGCATCAGGCGGGTGGGGGGGATTGGAGAAGGTGAATTCATCTGTGGCTCGGACCCACAGTGTATCAGCTCGAGTGTGTGTGAAAGGCGAGAAGGGGTTTAATTTAGGTCCATAAACTAAACGGGCTAGGCCAGATTTGCTTGATTTAACCTGTTTAATCCAGGCGGGTGCTGGGTGAGCGGGGTTCAGTGGGTTCAGTAGGCACGTAACCCGTTTGGGCATCCACAGGTAAATCTTGGTCCTGAACGCTGTTTTTGAGGGTATTTCGGCGGCTTAGCAGCACTCGAGCCAGCAGATAACCCAGCCCAATGACTACAGCAGCAAGCAGCAAAAACTTGAGCAAAGTGGCCAGCAGTCCCACAATGCCCAGCACCAGCCCTCCAATGCCGCGCAGCAGCAAACCCACCAGCCACAAGCCCCCCATTGCCAGTAATACGATTCCTGCCAGCTTTGCCACGCCCTCGAGCGAATTGTTGAATTTGAGCTTCATGCATTTCAATACGTGGCTTCAAGCGGTGGGGTTGCATTACACGCGTTCACGTAGCGCTCTGGGTAAGATTGAATGCCATTGCCTGACTCAGCCCACAGAGT
>JACMOA010000077.1 GCA_014378225.1 Deinococcales bacterium
CACCTACTCTCGAGCGGAACCGCAAAAGCTGCCACAATATAAACCACGCTGCCCCAACCCAGGGTAAGCAGGGTAAACAGGAATACGCCCACTCTTAGCCACAGTGGGTTCAAGTGATAGTATTCGGCCAGACCGCCGCATACGCCTGCCAGCAACCGCTCTCGCCTCGAGCGCCGGATAGGACCGAGCCGGACCAATCCTGCGCTGGCCCAGCCTATGTTTCCCGGTCCTTCATCGGATTCGGGCAGGAACATCCAGGCCAGAATATAGAGTGCCAGAGCAGGCAAAAGAAAGATTCTCGAGAGCAGTAAAGCAACAAAAATTACCCTGAGCAACCACGGAGAAATGTGGAGCGCTCGAGCGGTTCCGCCCAGCACTCCTCCTAAAAAACGGTCTTGACGATTCCGACGTACAGCCATGCTCAAGGATACGAGGCCACGCTCGAGAGGGTTTCCGAGGTTGAAAAGTAGCGCTTAGGTTGTGAGTGCCAGAGGCGCAAAACTCACCCCTCGAAACCCAGTATGCTAAACCCATGACCCAACCCTTACCCTTGCAGCGCTGGTCAGACCTTCCCCTGGAAGCCCTCAGCAGCACCCTCGAGCGCCGCTACATCTCCACCGAAACCATGACCCTGGCCCAGATTTTTCTGAAAAAGGGCTGTGTAGTGCCGCTGCATCAACACGAAAATGAGCAAATTGCCTACATTCTCGAGGGTAAATTGCGCTTTTGGTTAGGTGCGAACGACGAGCAGTGCTTCGATGTGGGTGCAGGCGAGGTTCTAGTGATTCCGCCCAACGTTCCGCACCGGGCCGAGGCGCTCGAGGACACCCTGGATTTGGATGTATTTTCTCCCCCTCGAGCAGATTGGGCCAGCGGCGATGACGCTTATTTGCGGGGGAAGTAAGCCAAAGGGCTTAGCACTCGGGCGGGTTTTTGGGTTATCCTGAATTCAGCGCTTTTCCAGAGGTTTACCGAAATGAAAACAGCTCTTTTTCTCTGAGGTCCACAAACCTGTAGCCGCTCATGTATCGGGGTGAGGCATCAAAAGATGCCTCCTTACGCTTCGGTTGGAGCTTATGTGCTCGAGCGCCCTGACAGGCCGCGTCTCATGGGACGGGCCTAGATAGGTGCGCTTTTGGAGAAAGGATGCTGAACTCTTTGGGCGCCAGAACGGTTTATCTGGCTTTTAGTTTTGTTTCGTCGCTGTTGTTTGCCCTGTGTTTCACAGCTTTCACCCTGTACCGGGTAGAGAAAGTGGGGCTTTCCCCGCTCGAGCTGGTGCTGGTGGGAACCCTGCTCGAGCTGACCTGTTTTTTGTTCGAGGTTCCCACGGGCGTGCTGGCCGACACCCGCAGTCGCCGCCTTTCCGTCATTTGGGGAACGTTGCTGCTGGGACCGGGGTTTATGCTCGAGGGAATTTTTCCGGTCCTGGCAGCGGTGCTGGTTGCCCAGGTCATTTCCGTACTCTCTCTACACAGCCAAGTAGACGCATTAGGGCAGATGCTGGGAGGACCCCTGCTGGGTTTGCTAGCCACTCGAGCGTCTTTAGGCGTAGCGCTGCTGGTCGGTGCGTTGCTGCTTCCCGCGTTGGGACTTTATCTGCATCCCGCGTTACAACAGAGGGCGTCAAAAGAGGTTGAAGTCGCCCCAGAGTAGTGCTGAGGTGGAAATAGAAAAAGGGCGCATGTTAGCGCCCTTTTTCAGTGTTGATGGAGAATCTAGTTGACCTTTTTATAAGCCTTGAACAGCTCGTCAATGAGTTCGGTCATGGAGGTGGTGAAGTAGTCGCTCAGGCCCACGTTATCCTTGAGCACGCCATAGTAGCTCCTGGCCCACACGCTCACAAAACGCGGATAGCCGGATTTTGCGTCGGGCAAAATAAAGGCGCTCGAGTCGGTTACGGAAACCTCACCCAGCCATGCACGGGGAGTGCCAGTGGTGGCGTAAACGTCTATATTGACCGCGTAATCGGAACAGGCTTTTTTGCCGCTGTCCACATACTTGATGCTCTGTTTCTTGGCCTGCACGAGGAAGTAGTCGTACACCGCGTCTACCACTTTCTGAGACACGCTCGAGAGCGCTCCCACTTCCACTGAGAAGCTGTTTTCATCTATGCAGAGCTGTGCTCCGGTCAGGTTAGCATCTTGAGCATCGGGTCGGGCGGCCAGTGCAGTAGAGCACAGAGACAGTAGGGCGAGGGCGGTGAGGGTTTGATGCTTCATAGGGTCTCCTGGTAGCTCACCCGATAAATAACCTCGAGATGAGCCTTGTTTTTGAACTTTATGAAGTGTAGCATTTTTCTCTTCACAAACTAAGCACTCGAACGCCCAAAAAAGGCGCACCGAAGTGCGCCTAAATCTGTAACCGAGAACCCTAATCTGAAGGAACTGCAAGGGTGCTCGAGGGCCGTTCGCGCTCCTCGTCTTTTGCAGCTTGGCTGTAGCGCTTGCGCTCGAATAGGTAAAAGGCACTGGGAACCACAAAGAGTGTGAGCAGCGTGGCGGTCAGCAGTCCACCCAGAATAATGACACCCAGCGGACGGCGTAGTTCTCCGCCCTCTCCGGTTCCCAAAATCAGCGGAAAGCTGATGATAAACACCGTGGCAGTGGTCATCAAAATAGGTTTCAGACGCAGGCGTCCAGCTTCCACCAGAGCGCTGCGAAGGTCAATCCCTCGAGCGGACCTCACCACAAAGTCCAGCAGCAAAATGGCGTTTTTGGTCACCAGTCCAATCAGAAGAACCGTGGCCAACACCGAAATCACGTCCAAGCCTGTACCCAGGAAGTAGGCTAGCCAGAACGCGCCAATCAGGGCCAGCGGTACTGGAATCAGCAGGTAGAGCGGATAGCGGAAGCTATTGAACTGACTGGCAATCACCAGGTAGTTGAGCAGCAGTGCCAGCCCGAAAGCAACAGGGGCTGCGCTTGCCAGGTCGCCCACAAAAGCGGCGCTGCCGGAGCTGTCAATGCTGACCTGTTGGTCCAAAATCTTGGCTTCCTCGAGCTTGGTGGCTACGCTGCGTTGAATTTGCAGCAAGCCTTCTTTCACGTCCGGGGCAAAGTTGGCCTGAATTCCGGTGGAATACGCCTGGTCGCGTCTCGAGAGGCTGGCCGGACTCTGACGGGCCTCGAAGCGGCCCAGCGACCCCAGCGGCACGGCGCCGCCCAGAGTCTGCGAAAAGATGGGCAGTGAAAGCAAATCAGATTCGTTCTGGGCGTAGGTGGGGTCCACCTTGACCACGATGTCCTGCTCACGTCCGTTTTTCCGCAGTTTGGCCGCCGTGGTTCCAGCGTTATAAGTTCGTAAGGTTCCGGCGATGTCTAGCGGGGTAATACCGCTACCGGACAGCTTGGAATTGTCGGGAATGAACACCTGCTCTGGGGTGGTTTCAGACAGGCTCGAGCGGATTTCCACAAAGCGTCCGTCGCGGCGCAGCAAATTCAGGAAAGCGTTGCTGCGTGTCTCGAGCAGTTCTGGAGTGGGCGCGTTGAGTGTGACCTCGTAGTCTGCACCCTGGGGCGGTCCACCCTGCGGCACGGCGGCCTTGAACTGCACATCTGGGCGCTTCTCGAGCAATTTATTGATATCTATACGGTAGCGGTCAATCACCGCTTCAATAGGTTCGCGCTCGTTTTTGGGCTTCAGATTGACCGTCAGCTCAGCGCGTTCGGCGGCGCTGCCCCCACCCCCCCCTCCAGACCCTACAGTGGTCTCGAGCACGTCGAGTTCCGGTTTGGAAAGCAGGTAAGCTTCCACGGTTTGGGTTATGGCGTTGGTTTGACCCAGGGCAGTGCCTTTGGGCAGCTCGAGGGTGAGGTTGATGATGCCGCTATCCTGCTTGGGGGTGAAGTTAAATGGAATTCGTGGCCCCACGTAACCCAGGCTCAAAAACAGCAAAAAGCTCAGAATCAGTACGATGGAAGGACGCTTGAGGGACGCGCTGAGCGCCCTGGCATACCCGTTTTGTAAGCGCACAAAACCCGCTTCCGAAACCCCGTGAATCTTGTCCGCCAGCCAGTTGAGTCCGTTGACCAGCACGATAAAAGGATAAAACACGATAGACCAGAAGGTGGTGCGCTCGAGCTTGAACCATTTGGAGATGGGTTTGGTTTCCGGGTCCGGGGTGTAGGCCATCCGAACGGTCAGGAAGAACAGCGCCTCGAGCCAGGAAAAGGCTACCGCTGCTGCCAGAACCAGACCGAACTCGCGGAAGAACTGACCTACGATACCGGGCAGGAAGCTGATGGGTATGAACACCGCTAACAAGGAGAGGCTAGCCGCAGAAACTGCACTGACCACCTCGCCTGCGCCCTTAAGCACCGATTCCTTGAGGCCGTAGCCCATCTTGCGGTAGCGCTCTACGTTTTCAGCCACCACAATAGAGTCGTCTACTACGATGCCCACCGCTACGGTGATGGCCAAGAGGCTGATGATGTTAAAGGTAAAGCCCAGCAGCCCGAACACGATGATGGCCCCCAGCAGCGAGATGGGAATGGCCAGCACCACCGCAAACACGGTGTTGAGCTTGCCCAGGAAAATCAGCGTCACCAGTGAAACCGCAATTATGGTGATGACCACTTCCTTCCAGGTGTCATTGACCGTGGCCTCGATGGAAACTGTGGTATCCGAGACAATTTGCAGTTTGTACCCGGCAGGTAGCTTGACTTTATCCAGGGTAGAGCGCAGATTTTTGGAGACCTGCACCGAGTTGGAGTCAGGGATTTTGCGAACACTCAATGAAACCACAGGCTGACCGTTGACCCTCGAGAGTGTACTCACATCGGCGCTGGTTTGGCGCACCACCGCCACATCCGTAACCTGTAGGCCCCTGGCGGGGTCTACCAGAATTTTTTCCACATCCTGCGGCGTCACTGCCGTGGTGCGGAGGGTAAACAGGTTGCGCTGTCCATTGATGTTTCGGTTTCCAGCGCTCTGGGCAAAGCTCGAGGCCCCAATGGCGTTTGTGACGCTCGAGGGGTTGATGCCGTAACTTTGCAGCTTGGACGGGTTGAGCAACACCTGAACCTGACGGTCTGGTGCGCCCTGAATTTGCAGGTCGGCTACGCCTACCACCCGCTGTAGCAAGGGCTTGACCGTATCTCTGGCGTAGTCGGAAAGCAAGGATAAATCTTGACCCGGTGCGGACAAGGCCACCGCCAGAATCGGCTGTGAGGCGGGGTCAAACTTTTGCACCCCCGGAGAGTTAGCTTCTTTGGGCAGGGTTCCCTGAATGGTGGCTACCCGCTGGGACACATCCACCGAAGCCTGATTCACGCTCTTGTCGGACTTGAACTGAATGATGACGAGTGAGTTACCCTCAGAGCTGGTGCTGGCGATGCTGTCAATGCCGTCCAGGGTGGTTAACGCGTCCTCAATGGGCTTGCTGATTTGGTTGGCTACTTCTTCCGGCCCCGCGCCGGGATAACCCACGCTGACCGCCACCACTGGAACCTCGAAGCGCGGCAGCAAATCTACCCCAATGCGCGGCACGGTGAGCAAGCCAAACAGCGCAATCGCCAGAAACACCGCCACTGAGAACACGAAGCGCTCGACGAAGAAACCCACAGCGGTTTTGGGTATTTTTTGAGGTTTTAAATCTTCTGACATGTGTTTTCCCCCGTGAGGAGCAGGGGGGCGGGGGAGCGGTGGGGCGGGGGACCGCTCAGGCTAAAGCTAAAAGCCAAAGCCTGTCTTTCCCCCCATCTCCCCGTCTTGGACAAATCGGCACGTCTTAGGATGAACGGCACGTCTTGGTCAGGGCGGCACCTCACGGGCCATCCCACCTTCCGGGCCATCCCACCTATCGGGCCTGTCCGCATCTCTCCATCTCCCCCACTGCAAGTCGAAGAAAGCAGTCCATAAACGCCAAACCACTCGAGCACCCTCACTTCACTACCTCGAGCGTTTCCCCGCCCACCACGTCGCTGGGCAGGGGATAAACTACCCTCGCACTTTTGGGCAGGCCCTCGAGCGCTACTTTTCCTTCGGCCTCGCCCAGAACTTGGACCGGAGTAGAAGTGGCTTTGCCGCCGGTGTTGGCGAAGACCACGTTGCCACCGCCCGCCGGGTCTACCCGTACTGCGCCGCTGGGAACAATCAGACCTTTGGCCACCCGCAGTTTGTAGCGCAGGTTGGCGGTGGCTCCAATCGGAATGTCCACCCCAGTCGCTAGTGCAGGCACTCGAGCGGTGAGTTCAATCTGGCGGTCCTGTCCTGGCACGGTGGTGCGGCTCACCAGTTTGACCGGGTAGTTTTTGCCGCCGTAGGTCAGGGTTAGGGTGCTGCCGTCCACCAAGGTTTCAGCCTGCTCTGGGGGAAGCCGGAATTTGGCCTCGAGCATGGAGGTGTCCGCTAGCACGAAGGCCCTCGAGCCTGCGCTCAGAAACTCGCCCTGCTGCACTGGAAGGTCGGAGATGATGCCCGAAAAAGGAGCTTTGAGGTCGGTGTCGCGCAGGGTTTTTTGGCTGTTCACAATACGGTTCTGCGCCTGTCGAAGCTGCACCTCGAGCAGGGCCACATCTTCCCCGCTCGAGCGCTGCGCCCGTGAAACCTGGTCCTGAGCGCTGCGTAAACTGCTCTGGGCCTGCGTGTAGCTGGCCTCGAGCTGCTGCACGTCAATAGCGGCAATTCCACCTGCGGTTAGCAACACTCGAGTTTCGGAAACACGCCTGGAAATCAGGTCAGCAGTTGCCTGAGCCGCCCGAACCGAATCCTGAGCAACCTGTAAGGTTCCACTTTGACCGCTCTGGGCTTTTTGTAGGTTAATTTTGGCACTCTCGAGCGCCAATTTTGCGTCTGAAAGCGCGTTCTGGGCGTTAGTATTCTCGAGTTTGAGCACGCTCTGTCCGGCCTGAACCCGCTCGCCCTCGGTCACCAGCACGCTCGAGACCGGTCCCGATGCCTGAGCTGCCACATTGACGCTGCGGCGCGGATTCAGGGTCACGCTCACGCTGCGTTCGCTCGAGAGGACGGCAAACGCGGGGGTCAGCAGTTGTACCCGAACTTTGCGCTCTAACGGGGCGCTCGAGGTGGGTGCTTCAGTGGTTTTCTCGGCGCTCGTGTTGTCCGTGGGACAGGCGGTGAGCAGCAAGGCGCTCGAGATTAAGAGGAGGCCCAGCCGCAGGGAATTTTGTTCTGGGGCGCTCGAGAGTGGGGTCATGTACGACCCTTCTGAATCCTGATGGCTCGAGCGGGAAAGTCTGGGTTAGCTTTGTTCATCCACGTCCTCCCGCCGCACCTGAACCGCCCGAACCTGCCAGAAATCCGTAGTAAGCCTTCAGGTAAGTGCTGCGAGCCTGAATCAGCCCTAATTCGGCCTGGAGGGTGCTCCGCTCGGTCTGGAGCAACTGAAGCTGACTAATCAAGCCGGATTTGAGACGTTTCTGGTCGGTGGTCAGGCGGTCCTGAGCGTTGTTTTCGGCAGCTTCCTGAACTCCCAGACCCGTGCGGGCGGTTTGTAACCCGTTGAACAAACTGGTTACGCTCAAACGCTCGTTGTCCTGGGCAGAATCCAGGCTGTCGGCTGCGTTCTCCAACTGGGTTTTGGCCGCGTCAATCTGACTCTGAGCGCTGTAAGAGGGGTCTAGCAGCGCCACCTGTTGCTTGGCGGACTCGAGGCCCTGACGCGCCTGGGCCACATTGACCGAGCGGTTAACCACTGTTTCGGTCATTTTAGCTTCTACCATGCCTGGAAGTTGACCAGGTTGCGGCACCACTACCTTGTTATCAAAGGCCCCGATGATGATTTGCAGGCTCCGCAGGGCGGTGCTCAGACCGTCTTTGTCAGACACCAGATTCTTCTTGGCGTCCTCGAGCTGATTCTGAGCGTCTTTGACATCAAAAGCTGTTCCAGAGCCATTGCGCTGCCGAATCTGGGCCACGTTCAGGCTGAGTCCGCGCAAATCCACACCCTTTTCCGCAATCTGAACCAGTTTCTGAGCCTCGAGCGCCTGAGTATAGGCACTTACCACGCTGGATTCGGTGCTGCGCTGTGCGGCGGTGAGACGCAGTTGGGCCAGTTCATTGCGCTGACGGGCTGCCAATTCGGTAGGCTTGGTCAGGAGTGGGTCCGAAAGTTGGCGCTCGAGGTTGTTTTTAGCGTCCACCGCCTCGGTGCGGGCCTGCTTGACACTCACGGTTTGTGGCACTTTGGCCAGCGCGTCTTGCAGGGAAAGGGCGAAAGCGTTGGAGAAAGCGAGGGCGAGCGAGAGAAGAAGGATTTTTTTCATGTGGACCTCGAGTAGGGGAGTGGTTAGTAGTGAGCGATGAGCGACGAGCGATGAGCTAAGAACTTAAGAATGGTTTCTAATTCAGAGATAAGACCTCTTCACAAGTCGGAATTGTAAGAATGTGGGATGACATATCAGGAATCACTGCTCATTATTCATTGCGACTTCTGCAAGAAGTCTATCAATGGAATCGAATAAGTACGGTAAAACTCGAGCCGTTTTTGCAGTGCGTCCAATTTGGCGCTCGAGAGTGCCATTTGAGCTGCCGAAAGTTCGCCGGACGCTTGTAGGGCTACCAGTGGACTGGCTAAACCCAGTTTTTGGCGCTCGAGCGCTTCGGAGAGTTTCTTTTGGGCGTTCTCGAGTGCAGTGGCCTTGAGAACCACATTTCGATTGGCGGCCTCGAGCGCCACCATCAGTCGGTCTCGAGTGAGTTTGGCGTTCAATCTGGCCCCAGCAAGCGTCGCTTCAGCACTTTTAAGGTTCTGTTCGGCGCTGGAAAGCGCGGTGAGGGCGCTGGGTCCAAAGCTCCAGGCCAAGCCTAGCTGCACACTCTGGGTAGTGCTGGCACTGATGGGCGGGACCACGCTGTCCTGCCGACTGCTCTGAGCCGGGTCGGCGTAGTTGAAGCTCAATTTGGGCTGAAAAGTGCGGCTCTCGAGCGAAAACCCCAGGCTGGTGCTGTCCGAGGTGTTGAAGCTGTAGCTGACATTTCCGGTGGGCAGAGCAGCCCGGTTCGCCTGACCCAACAGCAACCGAGCGTTCTCGAGCGCCACTTCTGCACCTTCCTCTTCACTCGTTTTACCCACAGGTAGGGCAAATTCTGGCAGCGTCTCGAGGGTAACTTGACCCACCAGACTCTCAAGCGAACTCCCGGCCAGCCGCAAATTTTCGGCGGCGGCTGTGGTCCGCTCGAGCGCGTCTGCAAGGCGGCTCTGGGCCTCACGCAGGTCTGCTGGGCTGACAGACCCCCGCTCGAGCTGGGTTCGGGTCACGTCTAGCAAGGTTTTGGCAAGTTCTAAACCCTGCGTGCTCGAGGCCAGACCTTCTTTAGCCAGTCTCAACTGTGCACTGCCCAGCACCGCCTGAATCTGGAGTGCGGCCAAAGTGGCCCGGTAGCCTCTTCTAGCCTGACGCGCCTGAAGCGCGGCGCGGGTGTAAGCGTCCTGAGTGTCCCCGTATAGGAAAGGGCGCAGGCTGACGCTCAGGCTCAATTGGGTGCTGTCCTGGGTATCAAACACGTTGCCGGGGGTGGTCTTGAACTCGCTCAGGCCGTAGCCGCCCTGAAATCCAAACTCAAACCCGCC
>JACMOA010000078.1 GCA_014378225.1 Deinococcales bacterium
CCAGTTTCCTCAACAAAACCGGAATACCTGCCACCGCCTACCGCCTGGGAGACCTCAACAATGAAACGAAATTTGTGCTCGAGCGGGCTAAAGTCACCCCTCCTGCACCCATTCCCGCTCTGGCGGCGGGGACTGAAGTGGCCCTGACCGACCACAACGAGGTTGAACAGTCCATCTCAAACCTCGGCGAACTCAAAATCACCCACATTGTAGACCACCACAAAATCAACCTTAGCTCGAGCGAACCCTTGTACCTGCGCTTCGAGCCCCTGGGCTGCACTGGAACCATTCTGGCCAAGCTGTATGTGGAAAATAACGTTCACATCGAGGTCTGGGAGGCCAATTTGATGCTCTCGGCCCTTTTATCGGACACGCTGCACTTTCGCAGCCCCACCACCACGCCCACAGACCGCGAAATAGGTGCGTACCTGGGCCAGATTGCAGGTGTTTCTGACCTCGAGCAATACGCGCTCGAGCAGTTTGCGGCCAAGAGCGACCTGGGAAATCTGAGCGCGGCCCAGATGCTAAAAACGGACTACAAACTCTTCACTTTTGGTGGAAAATCCTACGGCTTGGGCGTGCTCGAGAGTACCAATCTTGCTTACGCCCTGAGCCGCAAAGCAGAACTGCTTCAGGCCATGCAAGACGAAAAAGACGAGCAGAACCTGGCTGGAATTTTCCTGAGCCTGGTAAATATTCTCGAGGAGAAAAACCTGACCCTGGTGCTGAGTATGAATGAGCAAAAAGTGCTCGAGGGCGCTTTTAAGGCTACGGTAAAGGATGATTTGGCCGACTTGGGGAATTTGATTTCCCGCAAAAAACAGGTAGTTCCCACGCTCGAGGGCTATTTGAAATAGTTTTGGGGGAATATGATACCAAGTTGCCTTGAAGAAGTTCCATCACTTCAAGGCCGAGTGGAGCGAGAAAACTAGAATACCGGGTTGCTGTTTTGTATTTCCATCCCGGTGCTTTTTCCGGGGTGAAAAGTCAGTGTTGGCAACTTGGTATGACTCGAGTTCTAGCCAAAAAACTCCCACTTAAAATCAGGTGGGAGTTTCGTTTTGTGTAATCCACTCGAGCTTTACTTCACCAGTTCAATTCCGGTCAGCTCGTCTACCTTCAACCCTTGTAAATTCATCTGGGCAATGAAAGGGTCTGGGTCGAATTCTTCCACGTTGTATACACCCGCCCGCATCCAGGTTCCCTCGAGCATCAGCATCGCGCCAATTACGGCGGGAACGGCGGTGGTGTAAGAAATGGCCTGGGCCTGCACTTCCTTGAAGGTTTCGGTGTGGTCGCACACGTTGTACACGAAATGAACTTTAGGCTGTCCGTCCTTGCCCAACCCTTTAATCTGTACTCCAATGCAAGTTTGCCCGGAGTAATTCTCGGCCAGACTCTCCGGCGCGGGCAAAACCGCTTTCAGAAACTCGAGCGGAATAATCTGCTGACCCTGAAAATTCACGGGTTCAATACTGGTCATGCCCACCGTCTCGAGCACGTTCAGGTACTTGATGTAGGTGTCGCCAAAGGTCATCCAGAAACGGGCGCGTTTGAGCGTGGGGAAATTGACGACCAGGCTCTCGAGTTCTTCGTGGTACAGCACGTAGCTTTTACGGGTTTGAACTTTAGGGTAATAGATGTCCTGAGACAGCTCGAGCGGTTGGGTTTCCACCCACGCGCCGTTTTCCCAGTAGCGGCCCGCCGCAGTAATTTCGCGGATGTTGATTTCTGGGTTGAAATTGGTGGCAAACGCCTTGCCGTGGTTGCCGTTGTTGCAGTCCACGATGTCCATATAGTGCATCTCGGAAAAGTGGTGTTTGGCGTGGTGCGCGGTGAAGACTCCGGTTGCGCCGGGGTCGAAGCCGCAGCCCAGTAGGGCCATCAGCCCCGCCTTCTCGAAGCGCTCACGGTAGGCCCATTGCCAGGAATACTCGAACTTGGCCACGTCCTTGGGTTCGTAATTGGCGGTGTCCAGATAGTGAATTCCAGTCTCGAGGCAAGCGTCCATGATGGTCAGGTCCTGATACGGCAGGGCCACGTTAATCACCATCACAGGCTGATACTCTTTAATCAGCGCCACCAGCTCTGGCACGCTATCGGCGTCCACTCGAGCGGTGGTCACCTTCGTTTTGCTGTTGTGGAAATACTGGGCTATTTCGGCAGCAATCCTGTCACACTTGGATTTGGTGCGGCTGGCAATCATGATTTCTGTAAACACATTGTCGTTCAGGGCGCACTTTTTGGCGACCACGCCGCCTACTCCACCTGCACCAATAATCAGCACTCGAGCCATCTTGAAACCTCCGTTTGGGCAATTCGCTTTCGGGGTTTAGCATAGCGCTCGAGCGGCCTAGCCCGGTAGGCGGGATGGCCCGAATAGGCGAGCAGGCGGTCTGGCCCGTGAGGTGCCGCTTAGACCAAGACGCCCGTGAGGTGCCGTTCTGCTCAAGCGGCCCAGCCCGTGAGGCGGACAGGCCCGATAGGCGAGCAGGCCCGGTAGGTGCCGTTTTGTTCAAGACGTGCCGCTTTGTCCAAGACGTGCTGCCTTTGGGCCAAGACAGACAGTGCTGTTTAGGCCAAGACAGCGGATATGGGGCTAGAGGTGGGGTTTTCGGTTCTCAGTCTTCAGTTTTAGGTTAAGAAGGGTGGAAAGGGCGTTAATATCGTCGAAATACCTTTTCACTTAAGGGCCGTCACATCACTCAGGGCATAACTCCGGCTAGCGTCGGCAACGATGGGCTTTTCGGTGTACACAATCTTGCTGGGAAAGCCCAGAGTGGGGTCGAAAGTCGCTTCAATGTTCTGAAAAATGCTGTTTGGGTCCAAAGGTAAATCTTTGTCCAGTTGGGTCAGAAGCGCATCCACAGGGAGAAACGCTGCATAAAATCGGGGGTCCAGAACTTCCTGAGTCTCGAGAATAGTTACTTTTGTAACCACACCGCCCCGCACTTCCACGCTCGAGGGTTGCACCGTTTCTCTGGGACAAAAACAAAAAAGCTGATAGTGCATCTTGTAATCCCCAAATCCTCGAGCGTTCCAGCGGGCTTTGGCCCCCTCGAGTTCAGTGGGTTGAGGAGTGGACGGCGCACAGGCAGCGATGAGCAGTAACGCAGTGCTAACTGTCAAAAATTTCATTTCAGCCTCCTTGAGCACGGTTGAAGCGGGCTGATTTAGCGGTTAGAGTGTGGCTCGAGCAGAAAAGTTCCCTCATTTTACTTTCCTACCCCATTGCAACTCAAAGTTCACACACCGTCAGCTCCCTCACATTACACTCGAGTTGGCCTTCCCCTTTCATCTTTCATCCGGCGCTCGAGCGAGGTAAAACTATGAAATACACTTTCCTGCTGAGCAGTTTTCTGCTGCTGTCCGTTTCTTCTGTGCAAGCTGTGATGCCCGAACCCCCACGCGCCATCTTGCCGCGCCCAATACCACCGCGCCCCACCCCACCGCGCATCCTTGTGGCCGATAAACCCGAACAACCTGTAGAGCTACGCTCGGTGCAAATCAGGGCCGAGATTGCAGGCGGATTTGCCGTGACCGAGACCGAATTCGAGTTTTATAACCCGAATAACCGTCTGCTCGAGGGTAGCTTAGAATTTCCTTTGCTCGAGGGCCAGAAGGTCAGCGGCTTTGCGCTGGATTTTGACGGTAAGTGGCGGGGTGCGGTCCCGATTGATAAACCCAAAGCCCAGCAGGTGTTCGAGGACATCAGCCGCCGTAAGGTAGACCCCGCTGTGCTCGAGCAGACCCAGGGCAACAATTACCGGGTGCGGGTTTACCCGCTGCCCCCCCGAGGCATTCGCAAGGTGCGGGTTCAGGTTTCAGAGAAACTGGGTCTGGACGGGGTGAATTCGCTTTACCGACTGCCGCTGGCTTTTGCCCAATTGCCCAAATTCAAACTCAATCTGCGGGTAGAAAACCCCAAAGCCACGGTCAAGGGCTTTGACGAGTTGGGCAAAATTACGCTCGAGGCTCAGGATTTCGACACTCGAGTGCTCAATTTTGACAAATCCAACTACAGCGGTGCAGGAACGCTCGAGGTGAGGATTCCGCTGACTGAAAAAGTGGAAAGTTTTGGGCAGAATTACGCGGGTCAGCGCTACTTTATGACCGTTTTGCCTAAACCGGAAGGTGTCGTGCCGCGCCGTGCGGTCAAAAAGGTGGACCTGCTGTGGGACAGTTCTCTCTCGGCTCAAAACCGCAACCTCGAGCGGGAACTGGCCGTGCTCGAGGCGTATTTTAAGAAGTTTCCCAACGTGAATGTGCGCCTGATTCGCTTCCGGGACACGCTCGAGCCGATTCAGAGTTATGGGGTGAATGCGGGCAACTGGTCCACATTGAGAGCCGAACTCGAGAAGACTGTCTACGACGGGGCTACCAATTTTGACGCTCTGAACTGTGCGGCGCTAAAGGGTTGCGTGGGCATTTCAGAGCGCTTGCTATTCTCTGATGGTTTGGACAACGCTTCCTTGCGTCAGATTTCTGCCTCGAGTGTGCCGCTTTATGTGCTGTCCTCGAGCGTGAAAAGCGACCCAGCCAAGCTGAAGTACCTGACCCTGAACAGTGGTGGCGCATATCTGGACCTGACCCGATTGACGGCGGCGCAGGCGGCGCGAGAGCTGCTGTCTGGCGGCGTCACTCTGGCCAAATTGCGCTCGAGCGATGCAAGACGGCTGAGCGTTCAGGAAGACACACAGAACTGGTACATTTCGGGAATTCGCAATGGGGAATCGGATTCGGTGGCGCTCGAGTACGAAATATCAGGCAAGGCGGGTCAGACGAAAATCTCGAACTTTCGGGCCAGCACCCTGATTGCGCGTCAGTGGGCGACAAACACCCTCGAGCTGCTGGCCGGTGAAGCCGATTTGAACGCTGGAGAAATCAAGCGCTTGGGGCAGGCGTTTGGACTGGTCACGCCGCAAACCTCCCTGATTGTGCTGGATAGCGTGCAGGACTACGTGCGCTACGAGATTAACCCTCCAGATGAACTCGAGGCAGAATATAAGAGATTGCGCCAGGAAGAAAGCGTGCAGGTGGCTGCTAAGAAGCGCACCCACGACCAGTACGTGCTGAAGCTGTCCGAGAATTATCTGGACTGGTGGAAAAAAGATTTCCCCAAAGGCAAAGCCCCGGCGCTCGAGCCACAGAAAGATACGGATGCCAATGGGATAGCGGTGGGGCAGGTGGCCCGCCCCGCCCCCGCGCCGAGTGCAACCCAGAGTGCGTATCTGGCCCGCGAGGCCATCACCGCCGAATCTAGTGCAGGCGCACCCGACGACGCAGGGCTGCGGGATTCAGAGTCTGGCTCGAGCGGGTCCAACCTCAGCATTGCCCTGAAGAAGTGGACCCCGGACGCGCCCTATATCCGCCGGATGCAGAACACCAAAACCGCCGACCTGTACCGGGTTTATCTGGACGAGCGTCCCAGCTATCTCGAGAGCACAGCCTTTTTCATTGATGTAGCCGACCTGATGCTCGAGCGTGGACTCACCGCTCTGGGCCTGCGGGTTCTGAGCAACCTCTCTGAACTCGAGTTGGAAAACCGCGCCGTGCTGCGAATTTTAGGCTACCGCTATCTCCAGGCAAAGCGCCCGGATTTGGCAATTGGGGTGCTCGAGAGTGTGGTCAAACTCGCACCTTACGAGCCGCAAAGTTACCGTGACCTGGGTCTGGCTTACGCCCAGAACAAGCAGGACCAGAAGGCCATCGAAACGCTATATGAAGTGGTGAACAAGGAGTGGGACAGCCGCTTTGTCGAGGTGGAACTCATCGCTCTGAATGAACTCAACGCGATTTTGGGCCGCTCGAGCAAAGCTCTAAACACTAACTTTATGGACCCCAAACTGATTCAAAAGCTGCCGCTGGACGTGCGGGTGGCGCTGACCTGGGATGCGGATAACACTGATATAGATTTGTGGATTACAGACCCCAACGGTGAAAAAGTGTTCTACAGCCGTCCGCTGAGCTATCAGGGTGGACGCATCTCGAGGGATATGACCGGAGGGTATGGCCCCGAAGAGTTCAGTTTGAAGAGGGCTAAACCCGGTAAATACCGCATTGAGGTGGATTATTTCGGCAACACCCAGCAGATTCTGGCTGGAGCGGTAACAGTGCAGGCGAAACTCATCACTCGTTTTGGCTCGAGGGCCGAGAAAGAAGAGCTGTTGACCCTGCGGCTTCAGGACAAGAAAGAAAACGTGTTGGTAGGGGAATTTACGGTGAAGTAGAGGGTTTTTGGACCTGGAACTTATCCTTACTTGTAACGATTTAAGAACTTTTCGACAGCCACCCAGTATTCTGAGCCAGTCAGCGGATTCGACAGCACCCTCGAGCCGTTTCCTCTAGATTTTAGCGCCCTGGGTGCCGAGTGGTGGACGGGTAGGGCGGTCAAATGTCTCACAAGGGTTAAATATCTCGAGCGACAGATAAAAGAAGGACTGTGGGTCAAAGCAGACCTCGAGCGGCTCGAGCAGGTTGTGGACAACTTGTTTTCCAACGCGGTTAAATTTTCACACCCCGGCAAAACCATTCACCTGCGGCCAGGTGCAGGACGCGACGGCTTCTTGTATCTGGCGGTTCAAGACGAAGGACCGGGCCTGAACACCGAAGATAAACAGCGGGTATTTGGCCTATTTGAGCGGCTTTCGGCTCAGCCCACCGCTGGAGAAAGCTCGAGCGGGTTGGGTCTGGCTATTGTCAAGCAACTGGTGGAGCTACGCGGCGGACAGGTTTCGGTGGAGCAGGGGCCACTTTCACCCTGAGATTGCCCAGATTTCGGCTCGAGAGTTTCCGCTGAAGTCTAAACCAGGTTTCCTTTAAAACTTTTCCCTGATTAACGCTTCGAGCGCTCCCCGGTTGGGTTCCCAGTAACTCCGTCCGCCAAAACGGGCAAAATCTCCCGGTACGGTGTAGGTCTCGAGCTGAGGACGGGCCAGTAGCATTGCCAGCAAGTGTGCCACATCTTCCCGCCCAAGGTCTGCTTTGACATTTTGCTCGAGCGCCGCCGCCGCTCTGGGAAAGCGCCACAGTCCTTCTGGCGAGCGCAATTTGGTGGTCATAGCCTTAAACATGTCCTGTTGCCTCGCTACCCGTCCAATATCGCCCATACCATCGTTACGAAAACGGGTAAACCCCTCGAGCTGCTGTCCATTCAGGGTTTGTAGGCCCGGTTTGAGGTCAATCGAAAGTTTAGCGGCGGTGTCCTGATATTTCATGGCGATGGGAACGTTGATTTGCACACCGCCCAGTGCGTCAGTTACATCGCGCAGTGCTTCCAGACTCAGGTAAGCATAACCCTCTAGCTTGAGTCCGGTGAAGTTCTCGAGGGTGTTGAGCAGCATCTGAGGTCCGCCGTGAACGTTGGCCCCGTTGATTTTGCCCCAGCCGTACCCCATTACGTTGACCCGTGTATCTCGAGGAATACTCAACAAGCGCACAGTTTTTGTTTTCGGCTCGAGCTGTGCAATCAAGAGCGTGTCGGTGAGTCCGCTGTAGTCCTCGGGTGCGGCCTGATGGTAGCCCACGTACTTGGGCGTAACTCCGGCAATTACAAAATTGACCTTCTGAGGGGGCATCTGGGGCCACGCTCCCCAGCGCGACAGTGCTGGAGCCATTGGAGAGAGGTAGGCCGCCACACCCGCTAGCAAGAGAAAAAAGAACAAGGTGAGGGCTTTGCCGAGGCGCATAACAGCCTTCACTATGCGGGAAATTGCTGACCATTGCAATGAAATGCGGCTTGGGAAAATCTAGGTCACTGTCACCAATAATGACACTCCACTGGACACGCAGTCCGTGCAGCAGGTGCAGGGCTGGCGCTGGAAAGTCGAGCAGTTTCACCGTGAGGCCAAACAACTCACTGGACTCGAGGCGTGTCAATGTCGCTCGAGACGCGCTCAGCGGAACCACATTGGCTGTGCACTTTTAGTCTGGACAAGTCTAAAAGCGCACGCAGAGCGGCTGTGGACCACTATCTACACACTCAAACAAGGCTTGCTTGATGAGTATATGCGCCACCAACTTCGTTCGCCTTCCATTCCTTTTTGCTCTCCTGCGTAAGTCCTGTGCTATACTCTGAACAATCTTCGGGGGTATTGACTGCGGCAGTTGTATTCTGGGCGCTTTCCTGTCGCACGAGCTGGTGGCGCAACCGACCGGAGTCTCGATGTCAAAGAGGGAAAGGGAGAGAAGATGCCCAAGTATCTGATTGAGCGCAGAATGCCGGGAGCCGGAAAGATGAGCGCCGAAGAGCTGCGCGGGGCTTCGCAGACCTCGAATGAGGTGCTGGCGAACATGCAGAAAGATGGAAAAAACGTTCAGTGGGTAGAGAGTTATGTGACGGACGACGCTATTCATTGTGTGTATCTCGCGCCGGACGCCGAGGCCGTGCGTGACCATGCCCGGACAGCGGGATTCCCTGCTGACAGCGTGAATCAGATTCGCGCCACAATCAGCCCGAGCACGGCTGAATAACACCAGCTCTGCTGAAGCGCAATGAACCGCACCATTCGGGATGTAATAGCCGCAGTTTCCAGACAATTCAATGCCCCTATCCTTCATTGCACCTCAAGACAAGAAGGTAGGGACCGGTGACCACTAAGATTAGCGGCCCTGACCTGGCGTCAGGGCCGCTAATCTTATGCGTTTGCTTCCCATTGCCGCCCAGTTGCGCTCAGTTGTACCAATTTTTAACAGTGCATAACTTACCTTATCAACTGTTAGGAACGCGATAACGCTTTGAGGCTACACGGGACGGCCCTCCTCAGTTTGCTTGTGTAGACTCTCGAGCAGCTCAGGTTCGGTTTCACCTACCAACTTGTGAGCATGGGCCAGCATGAAATCCACCGCTACCCTGATCAGAGTGTTATCGGTGATGCGGCCTGATTCCCGCGCCTTGAGTTTCTGGGCACGGCGCAAGCGCTTGGCGACTTGCGCCACACGTTCGAGTTGCTCATCTCGAAACCGCACCGTTTTACTCTCGAGCTGGGAGAAGTGCACGCTACCCAGATTCTCAAGTTCTGAACGAGAGAAGTTCTCAGCTTCTCTCGTTGATAAGTCCTCAACTTCTGACCTAGCTGGCTTCTCAATTTCTCTAGCACGTAAGTCCTCAAGTTCAGAACTAGGGGACTTCTGAACTTCTCTAGTTTTCAAGTTGGCAACTTCAGAACTTTCGGTGCTGTGAACTCGAGAAGTTCTCAACTTTTCAACCTCGGTTGTTGAGAAGTTCTCGAGTTCATCAGTTCTCGAGTCCTCAAGTTCAGAAGTTGAGGACTGCCCCGCTCGAGCGGCCTGAATGAGCGAGACAAAATCAGTTTTACCTTTGCGGGACAAGCTCGAGCACCTCCTCAGCGAACGCGTCGTACTCGCCCGGCTGCACCAGGTAGCCTCCATTGGCAGCGTGCTTGAACCCAGCGCGTCGGTGAATCACAGTTTTGAACACTGGCAAACCCGCTTCTTCGAGCGAATCGCGTACGCCCTCGCCATCCCGTTCGGGTGGCGTAGGTGCCAGCGTGACCAGCACCCGGTAAGCCGCGCCCCTCAATTTTGGCTCGACCTGGATCAGCGGATCAAAGCTCATGCGGTCAGGGAGGGTGGGAA
>JACMOA010000079.1 GCA_014378225.1 Deinococcales bacterium
GCGGACGAATACGCGGCGTGGTGTTCTGCGCCGACGACCTGCTGGCCTCGCTCGAGGACTCGAATGAACGCGAAGCGCTGCGCCGCCTGTATGCCGGGGTTCTGGACCACCTTCCGCTCGAGCTGACCCTGATGGACAGCGAGGAGCGCATCATCTACCTCACCCCGGCCCTGGTCCCTGACCCCAAAGTGCGCAGCAGCGTTCAGGGCCTTTACCGTGAACAGGTGTCGCGCACTTTGGGGCGCAGTGAGGAACAGCTCGAGCACTGGAAAGGCCGTTTTGAGGCGGTACGCCGTAGCCACAAGGCGGTGCAGTGGGAGGAAACTGCTGCTGATACTCAGGGGCTGCGCTCTATGCTGCGCTGCATCCAGCCGGTTCTCTCGGCGCAGGGCGAAATTGAGATGTTCATCGGCTACTCTTTAGACCTCACCGAGCAAAAGCAGGCCCAGCTCGAGCGGGAACAAGCCCTACAGCTTTACCAGAGCCTGTTTGACAACGCTACCGAGGGTATTTACCAATCCACACCACAGGGAACCATGCTGAGGGCCAATCCTGCGCTGGTGCGCTTCAACGGCTACCACACCGAAGCTGAATTGCTAGAAGCGGTGCAGGACATCGCGGTGGAATGGTACGTAGAGGCGGGGCGGCGTGAAGAGTTCGTGCGCCAGCTCGAGGCGCACGGACAGGTGACGCTGTTTGAATCCGAGGTGTACTGCCACAAAACCCGTGAGCGGGTGTGGATTTCAGAAAGCGCCCGCGCCGTGCAGGGAGAATCTGGGCAGGTGCTATATTTTGAGGGAACCGTGCAGGACATCACCGCCCGCAAAGTGGCCGAACTCGAGCGAGAAGAAGCGGCTCTTGTTTACAAGCAACTGTTTGAAAACATTCCCCACCCCATCTACCGCAGCACGCCCGATGGGCGCATGATAGCCTCGAACCCAGCGCTGGTGCGCTTTAACGGCTACAACAGTGAAGCGGAGCAGATAGCGGCGGTTCAGGTGGGTATGGGGGAGTGGTACGTGGACCCGTCTCGCTACAGCTTGTTTCGTGATTTGCTCGAGCGAAATGGAGAAGTCCGCGCGCTCGAGTCCGAGGTCTACCGTCACCGAAGTGGGGAGCGAACCTGGGTTTCGGAAAGCGCCTGGGCGCTGCGCGACGAGTCCGGGCAGGTGCTTTACTATGAAGGCATCGTGCAGGACATCTCCGCCCGCAAAGAGGCCGAACTCGAGCGCGAAGAAGCACTGAGCATGTTCCGCAGCCTGTTTGAAAACGCTACCGAGGGCATCTATCAGACCAACGCAGCCGGTCAGATGGTGCGGGCCAATCCGGCGCTGGTACGGGCCAACAACAGTCAGAGCGAGGCGGAGTTTCTGGAGCAGGTTCGACTTCTCGGAGAAGTGTGGTACGCCTTGCCTGGACAGCGTGAAAAGTTCCGGTCCTTGATGGCCCAGTTTGGGCGGGTGGACGCGCTGGAATCTGAGGTGATTCCCTACGGCAGCAGTGAGCGGCGTTGGGTCTCTGAAAGTGCGTGGTCGGTGTTTGACGATTCGGGACACTTCTTATACTACGAGGGATTTGTTCAGGACATTACCGCCCGCAAGGAAGCTGAAGCGCAGCTCGAGGCCGAAAAGCGGTTGCTCGAGGGGGTGGTCGAAACTTCACCTAACCCCATTTTCCTTCGCACCGCCACCGCCCAGATGGTGCTGGTCAATCCGGCCATGCTGGCCCTGAACCAACAAACCGAGGAGGAGTTTTACAGCGGTCAGGGTCAAATCCACCCCAATAATCCTGCCGAGTTTGCCCAGTGGTTCGAGAATGACCGCATCATGCTCGAGCGGGGTGAGGGGATGACCTTTGAAGAGCAGTTTACCCTGCTTTCAGGCGAGGTCAAAGTGTATAGCACGGTCAAAGCCCCGTTCAGGCGCGACGATGGCGAGGTGCTGGTTTTGGGTATCAGCAGTGACATCACCGACTTAAGGCGCGGTGAAGCGTGGCTGCGCCGCATTGAGCAGGCGGTGGAAAGCGTCTCCGATGCAATTCTGATTTTTGAAGCGGACAAACTGGTGTTTGCCAACAAAACCGCGCTCGAGCAGTGTGGATACAGTCTCGAGCAACTGCAACACGGTGCGCTGTTCAAGATGGTCCCGCCGGAGGTGATGCTTCCCCTGCTCGAGAGCCTTCAGCATCAGGAGCGTTTCCAGGGCGAAACGGTGTTACAGGCTGCCGATGGACGTGACGTGACGGTTCTGATTCGCTCGAGCCGTATCCGTGACGCTGCTGGAGAGTGGATTGGCAGTGTGGTCACCATGACCGACATCAGCGAAGGCAAGCGCATAGAGCAGCCCAAAGACGACTTTGTAGCCACGGTGAGCCACGAACTGCGAACCCCCCTCACCTCCATCAGCGGTGCTCTGGGCCTGCTGGCGGCGGGGGTGCTGGGTGAAATCAGCGCGGAGCAGCGCCCCATGCTAGACATCGCGCACCAAAACGCTGAGCGATTGATTGCCCTGGTGGGCGACCTGCTGGACATGCAAAAGATGGAGGGCGAAGGGCTGAGCCTCAGACCCGTTCCGCTCGAGCTGGAAAGCGTCTTGGAGCAAACCCTGCTCGAGATGGCCCCTTACGCCAATACCCTGGGGGTTTTACTAACCCTCGAGCTGATGACTTTTGCGGACGGGTTGCGAAAGCGGGTTTCGGGAGACCGGGGACGCTTGTTGCAGGTGTTGACCAACCTGATTTCTAACGCCTGCAAGTTCTCGAGCGCCGGACAAACGGTGCGTGTGCGTCTGCTCGAGCGCCCGGACACGCTCCGGGTGGAGGTGGAGGACGGGGGTTCTGGCATTCCCGAAGCCTTCAGGGGTCACATCTTTGAAAAATTTGCTCAGGCCGACGCCTCGAGCACCCGTGCCAAAGGCGGAACTGGGCTGGGGCTGGCGATTTCGAGGGCGATTATCGAGCGGCACGGCGGTCAAATTGGCTTCAGGACGCTTACGGTGGGAACTCTGTTTTACTTTGAGTTGCCGAAGCTTGAAGGGTGAGGCATCCAGGCACGCTTTTGGCTCGAGCTTTACAAGAGGGCCGCCACGGGGGAGGAACGGGAACCATGCGCGTTCTGGTGTCTGATACGAGGTTTTTATTTAGTCGAACCAGATGCTTCTCGAACCCACCCCTGCTCGAGCGAGCAGGCCCGATAGCAGCCGTGTTAAAAGTCAAGCTCCCACCTCGAGCTTCGTCACATCTACCCAGGGCTTTCGGTCCCGCACAATGGCATTGAGAATCACCAATAACTTCCGCATACACGCTACCAGAGCCACTTTCTTAGCCTTTCCAGCAC
>JACMOA010000008.1 GCA_014378225.1 Deinococcales bacterium
GAAGCTGAGGGAAATGCTGTAAACGTTGCGCGTTTGACGTTTGCTTTTGTGTGCCAAAAAATCCCGCAAACCTTGGGAGGTCCAATCTTTCGTCCGCTCGAGCGATAGAAATCTCAAACCTCTGAAGCACGGCGGGTAAACGAGAACACTTCGCGGTCTATGACCTTGAGCTTGCCGTCCTTCCAAAGCGCCAGAAAATCCGCCACCACAAAGGGGTCTAGCTGCTTACTCGCCTGAGCCTCTACCTCTACTATGGCTTCTTGTGGGGTAAAGGTTTTCTTGTAAGGACGCACATGAGTCAGTGCGTCGTACAGGTCTATCACGCCAAAAATACGGGCCAGATACGGAATATCGGTGCCGGACATGCCCTGCGGATAGCCACCGCCGTCCCAGCGTTCGTGATGGTACTTGACCACCTCGAGCGCCTCGAGCGGCACAAAACCCAACTTGGCCAGCAGCTCGTAGCCAATCAGGGCGTGCTTTTCCATCTCCTCGCGCTCCTCGAAGGTGAGGGTGTCTGGTTTGAGCAAAACTGAGTCCGCAATCACCAGCTTGCCAATGTCGTGCAGGTACGCCCCAGCCCGCAAGCAGGTGCGCTCGTTGAGGGAGAGGCCCAAATGTTGACCCAGAATCTCGGCCATCTCCACCACCCGTCCGGTGTGACCGGGTGTTTCGTAGTCGCGGTACTCGAGGGCCAGACCCAAGGTCATGTGAGCGCTTTCGTGTGAACGCTCGAGGTCGCGTAGACTGGCCACTTGACCCAGATATGCACCAAACAGTCGGGTGAGCGAGTTTAGTAGGGACCGCTCGGTTTCACTGAAGGCGATGCCGTTTTCCCTGGCCACCAGAACCGTTCCCAGCGCTTTTCCACCATGTCCACCCACCAGTAGGGCCAAAATTTCCCAGGTAGTCGCCTCGGGGATGCTGTCCGAAACGTGCCGAATCAGGCTTTCCACCTGAGTCTGACGGGGGTTTCGGCCCGCGCTCGAGACCGCACGTCCCTCGTATTTGGCAAAGCCACCGCGCCCGGACAAAATGCGGAGCTTTCCCTCGTAGGGCTGCACAAAAGCTAAGTGAGGAGCCAGCTCGAGCGCCCTAATCGCGTCCAGACCTGCCGCCATCACATCTTCACTGCTCTGGGCCTGACCCAGCCGCAGGGTTCCCAGCTCGAGCGCCTTGAGCGCTTTGCGCTGTACCGTGTTTTCACGGATGTCCTGAGCACGCAGGTAGGCCAGCAAAAACAGGATGAGCGCACCCGCTCCCACGATCCAGCCCAGGGTAATGTTCTGATTCTGAGTGGTCTTGAACAAGATGATGTACGCAGTAGCCTGACCCAACAGCAACACCAGTGCGGGAGACAATCCGCCCCAACCCTCGCGCCAGACCCAATACAACAAAAAAAGCGGGGTGACGGCCAGACTCACCGGAGGTAGTTTTAGGGCAAAGCTCAGGCCAGTCCACAAAATGACCAGGGTAGGTAAGATGAGGCGATACTGCATCGAGTAGAACTCCTTAGAATTACGTGAGAGCAAACGCAGGATTAAGTTTAGCATAGCCTCAGAGACCGCTTTCAACCATTAATATTCTCACGTAAGCTTTTAAAAAACCCCTCGAGCAGCTTTCCCGCCTCCCCTGCCCGGACGCCCGGAATCACCTCGAACGCATGACCCCAACGGTGACGCAATAAGTCTGCCACACCGCCCAGAGCGCCCAATTTAGGGTTAGGCGCACCGTAAACTACCCTCGCCACTCGAGCTTCCAGCGCCGCACCAAGACACATTGGACACGGCTCGAGCGTAACAACCAAAGTGCATTTGGTCAGGTAAGGTCCGACCTTCAGACTGGCTTCCCGCAAAGCCTCGAGTTCAGCGTGACGGGTCATGTCTCCAGCGGCCTTTGAACGGTTATGACCCCGCCCCACAATATCTGTGCCGCGCAAAACTACCGCTCCCACCGGGACTTCCCCCTCCCGCAAGGCTTGATGGGCTTCTTTGAGCGCAAAACCCATCTCTTTCCAGTAAAACGTTTGGTTTTCGCCCAGACCTTTAGCCCAGAGAACAGGCTCGAGGCCCAGCCATTTCACCTGTTTTCTCTCGGCCAGCAGCCAGATTTCATCCCGCCACTCTCGAGGTATTTTGTGGTCAATCAATACATCCGAAAGCTTGCGGGTTCCGCCCTCCTGCGCCATCACATCTCCAGCTTCGCGGTGTCGCAAGGTCCAGCTTGAGGGATACTCAAAAACTGGCTTTTTAGATTTTAGTGGCTCGAGCTGTAGCTTTCCCGACTGGACAGTGAGGGTTTTGTACTGGCTCGAGGTATGTGACAGGGAAAGGTGTCGGACAGCAGGCGAATATAGAGCGCTTTGAACCCGCTCGAGGGCTTCAGAACTCAGGCTGAAACCCGCATTCTCGAGCACATCAACAATCAAACGCCGCTGGATGGGCGCAGGTTCGCGCCGCCAGTCGGTGTATGGGGTGACTGCGCCACGCAATCCCTCGAGAAAATCATTGTCTTCACGGGCGTAAGTGGCGTAACGACTCAGCGCCTCATCCAATCGGGGATATCGCTCCCGCAGTTGGGGCAATATCTCAAGCCGCAGCCAGTTACGGGTGAAGCGAGAGTCCGCGTTGCTTACGTCCTCGAGCCAGGATTGACCCAAAGAACTCAGGTAATTTCTAATCTCCGCTCGAGCTACACCTAGCCAGGGCCGCTCGAGGGGTCCGCGTTTGGTGGGCATTCCCACCGCTTTGGACGTGCCGCGCAACAGTTGCATCAGCACCGTCTCGGTCTGGTCCTCTAAAGTGTGGGCCGTTAAAATTGTGTGGATATGGTGTTTCTTAGCCGCTCGAGTTAGAAAACCGTACCTCAGCCTGCGGGCCGCATCTTCAAGTCCCCAACCCTTTGCGCCTGCAATAGAGGCCACGTCGGTGCGTTCACGCTCGAGGGGAACCCTTAAACCTCCACAGAGTTCATCCACAAACTGGGCATCTCGAGCAGATTCTGGACGCAGACTATGGTCAAAATGGCCTGCCACCACTTTTACACCCCTCTCGAGCAGCGCCCGGAGCAGGCTCACCGAGTCACCCCCGCCGGACAGGGCCAGTAAAACGGGTGTGGTCTGGTAACGCTCGAGCGGATGGAGCAGGGTCTGAAAAGGTGAGGTCATGCCCCGATATGTTACTCGCCCCTCATACCGCCAACCTCAGAAACTCCAAAGTTTCAAATCCACTTTTTCC
>JACMOA010000080.1 GCA_014378225.1 Deinococcales bacterium
GAAGGGGTCATCGAAAGGATGCGCTGACGGCTGGATTTGACACCAGGGAGGGAGAGTTTGGGAGTGGGAATCTGGAAGGTCTGGCAGAAATCGTCAATGTGGCAGAAAACTTCGAGTAAAGTCATGGGATTCTCCGGAGAATGACGTTGTGATAAACATCAGTCTATCGGAGCACCTTCCTTATCCCGAACTGGGGTTGTTTAGAGCCGCTCATCACCCCACCTCATCCTGAGCCGCTGGATAGCACCCAATCACCTTGAACACGCTGGCGTGGCTCATCAGGCTCGAGAGAGCGGCTTGTACCC
Organism: Deinococcales bacterium; assembly: GCA_014378225.1. Lineage (GTDB taxonomy): Bacteria > Deinococcota > Deinococci > Deinococcales > Deinococcaceae > JACMOA01. The sequence continues at coordinate 306 of JACMOA010000080.1, forward strand.
TCGGGTCCTCTGTGTGGCCCTCGAAGTCCACGTATATCAGGTAGCTCCAGGGACGGTCCCGGCGCGGACGCGACTCGATTTTGGTCATGTTGAGCTGGGCAAAGCCGTTTAGACAGCGAATCAAATTCCCGGCCTGATTTCGCACCGCAAAAACCACGCTGGTTTTGTAGGGGCGCTCGAGGTGGGTGGGCAAGTGCTCACCGGAAAGCACAAAAAAGCGGGTGATATTGAACTCCTCGTCCTCAATGTCACTTTGCAGCGTCTCGAGGGCGTAAAGCTCCCCGGCCCTGGCGGTGGCAATACAGGCCGCACCCACTTCTTTTGAACGGGCCAAATCCTGGGCGGCCCCGGCGGTATCATAGGCCGGAACCGGAATCATGCCGTGCTTTTTGAGGAACCCTGCACACTGGGCCAGCGCCTGTGGATGGCTGTACACCCTTTTTACACTCTCGAGCGGTGTATTCAGGGGGGCCAGAAGCTGATGGCGCACCCGCACTCGCACTTCGCCTACCGCATATAGGTCGCTCGAGAACAGCAAATCAATGGCAGACAGGACACTTCCAGCCAGACTGTTTTCCACCGGAAGCACCGCCAAATCGCACACGCCGGTTTCCACTGCCTCGAGCACGCCTGCAAAGTCCTCAAATCCCATCGGCTCGAGGGTTCTGTCCGGCCACGAGGAGGCTAACGAGAGCGCAGCAATTTCACTGTTGGCTCCCAGAACACCCTGAAAAGCGACTTTGAGAGAGGAAAGGCTAGAGCGGGAAAGGGTCATGTGGCTCATCTTAGAGTGAAAGGCAAAAAAAACCGAGGGGATAACCCCTCGAGCATGTTAAAATCTGGTATTACAGAGTTTGCACATTCGAGGGGTCAAAGATGATGGAGTCTTATCGTCAGCGGCACGACAAAAAGCAAAGCAGTGCCACACAGCGGCTGGGAATCTTGTTAGGCGCGGCACTAGCAGGATTTCTGGTACTGGGACTAGTTTTACGCGCTCTGGGCGCAGGTACGGTCTTATTCGGGGCGGCTCTGTTTGCGCTGGGTTGGGGCCTGGGTTGGTTCACTCGAGGAAGAAAAAAACAGCCTAATGTAGCGGTGTTGCCCTTACGCCCTCGAGTGGAGGAAGCAGAAAACTCAGAAACGGTAAATCTGGCTCGAGCGTATGCCGATGAGGTTATAGAGCTGAACACACCCTCGAGCCTTGAGGTTGAATCTACGGCTTTAAATACTCCCGATGGACCCCAAATCTTAGTCACTCGCTCGAGCAAACCTGAAACGGGCACCGTAGTCGAACTCGAGGGTATGTTTTCCCAAACCTTCTCAAATATTCAGACCCCGCAAGACCTGGCCGAAGCCACACAGGAAGCCCCAACCTTTGAGCGCAAAAAGTGGAGTCCTAAAAACAAGGTGGAATCCCCCTCAAGCGTGCCAGAATTGCACCCAGCCAACACACTCGAGCCAGAACCTACCGTTTCTGAAAATACACAATCTCTCGACCTCGAGACCGTTCCTTTTGAACCTAAATCAGATAGGCTCGAGCCAGCACTACCAGAGCGCAAGAAGTGGACTCCAAAAAGCAAAGCGCACGACACCCTGAGCGAAGCCGAACTGAGCACCCTCGAGCCTACTGCGGTGTTTGAAAGCGCTGCTTTGATGCTCGAGGCTTCTGGTAAACCTCTAACCCCAGCACGTAAAAAGTGGACTCCAAAAGTTAAACAAGATGTCTCCGGCCTAAAGCCAACTGAACTCGAGCCAACTGAACTCGAGCCAACTGAACTCGAGCCACCCGCTCCTACTCCCAATCCCAGCAAAACCGC
>JACMOA010000081.1 GCA_014378225.1 Deinococcales bacterium
CACTTGCTGCCGCCGAGATGACCTGAACCGGAACCCCGCGCATAAAACTGTTCATGGCTGGTCCCGGCCCCATGTAAGAAAAATCGATTGCGCCTGCAGCAAAGGCTTCGTTGACCGTAGAGCCGTTGGCAAACTCACGCACCTCGAGCTTGATTCCTGCACCCAGTTGCTTTTCAAAGAACTTCTGGTCAATGGCTACCAGTCCAGCGGCGTGGGTCACGTTGGGAAAGATGCCGATGCGAACCGTGGTGGCTTTTTGTGCGCTCGAGAAGCCCAAAGACAAGGCCAAAGCCAGTAAAATCATTTTTTTCATGGATTACATTCCTTTTTTGCTCGAGAGAGCAACTAAATTACAAGAATTGTAAACTATTCAAGCAGACAAACTGTGAGCTGTCTATTCAGGTTGGGTGAGAGTGGGAAACTAGGAAGCGAACCGGCCCGATAGATGCCGATTTGTCCAAAGCAGTGCCGTTCAGGTCAAGATAGCCGGAGGTACAAAACTTATTACTCATCCCTTAAAGCTCGTGGACAGGCCCGATAGATGCCGTTCCGTCTAAGACATTACCCTTTGCTTTCTCCTCGAGCAACTCTTTCAAAACCGCAAAACCTCCCACCACGCGAGGGAATCCCAGGTAGGGAATGGCAAACAGCAGGGTTTCACGCAGTTCGAGTTCGGTGGCTCCAGCCCTGAGAGCGCCACGCAGATGGGTTTTTAGTTCGCCGGACGCGCCCAGTGACATCAACATCACCACCGCCAGTAGCTCCTTAAACTTCAACTCGAGTCCACCCCTGGCATAAATCTCGCCATAAGCGAACTCGAGGATGTATGTTTTAAGGTCCGGGTCTAAACCCTCGAGCCGCGCTTCAATGCGCTCTTTCTGGTCGCCCCAGAGGGTGTCTCGAGTGTGGGTCATGAATAGGATTCTCGAGTTTGGAAGTTGCTAGGCAATGAGCTGTAGGTAATGAGTGATGAGCTGAACAACCAAACCTCATTGCTCATTACTGTCCTACTTCTTCATACTCTTGATAACCGTATCCGTAATGTCTGTGGCGGCTACATCCGCGTACACTACCAATCCCGAGGTAGCGGCGGCGGCGCGGTCCATCACGATGGTGAAGCCCTGGGCTTTGGCGGTGCTGGCAATCAAGCCGTTAAGGACTTTTTCCACCGGAGCAAGCTGAGCTTTGGAGTCAGTTTGATACTTGGTGATGGCGTCCTGAGCAATCTTTTGCAGGTCGGTAATCTTTTTCTTCTCGGCAGCGGTGGCGGCTGCGCCTTTGTTTTGCAGCGGCACGAGCTGGGTCTGAATATCGCGCAGTTGGCCCTCGAGCTTCTTCTTGCTGGCTCCCACCGCCGCACCTTTGGGGTCGGCTTCGAGCGCCTTTTGAATGTCCACAAAACCTACCTTGCTGGCCCCTTTCTGGGCCTCAAGCGGCTGGAGTTGCGAAAAGCCCAGGCCCACGGCAGCAGCAACGAGAACAGGAACGGCTCGAGCAAATAAAACTTTAGTGTTGAGAGACATAATTATTCCTTGTTGGGTTAAATATAAATCGGTTACACGGTTGAGGTAGGGCAAACCGTTACGTCTTGCCCTACAGAATTATTTAGCAGTAACAGCTTTGATAACGGTATCGGTAAGGTCCACATTGGCCTCGTCTGCGTAGACCACCAGACCAGAGCTGGCCGCGACACTGCGCTCCATCACAATAGAAAAGCCTTGTTTGACTGCGATGTCTTTGAGCGCTTTGTTCACACTGTCGTTCATCGGCTCGGTGGCTCTGAGCACCTGGTCACGCCACTTTTGCTGGATAGGCTGAGCTGTTTTGACAGCGGTCTCGAGGTCCTGTCTTTCTTTGGCGGTCATCTTGTCGCCTTTGGCCTGAAGGTCGTTTATTTGCTTGCTCAGCGGGGCCAATTCTTTGGTAGCGTCCGCCTTTATTTTTTCGATGCCCACGCCGAGCGGATGCTTTTTGAACACTTCGTCGGTATTGACAAAGCCGACTTTAGAGGCAGCAGTTTGAGCCTGAAACGAGTTTGCAGCAAAACCCAGTCCTGCGGCAACGAGTAGTGGAATTGTCCTGAACAGCACAGTTTTTGCCTTCATACTTCGAGCCTAGCACTCTGAAGTTGACTTAAGATGAAATAGGTCTGACCTAATCTGCGCTCCTGCTGTGTAGCAGATAAAGAACCTCCCCGGCTCGAGCAGGTGCATGAACTTGTGGCGTGTAGAACTCCCCTTTAAATGTGCTACAACTGAGGAAACGCTCTGGTTTACCCTTCAGGCGTCTTGCACCCTATTCTTTTATGGATTTCGCTCGAGCTTGAAAAACGCCTCTGAAAAATACACATGGAGGAGATTTATGCGTGTTCGTGATTACATGACCCCCAACCCTTTGAGCATCTCGCCGGAAACCTCGGTTCCCGAGGCGCTCCGGCTGCTGGACGAACGCCGTTTTCGCCGTCTCCCCGTGCTTGAGGGGGGCAAACTGGTGGGTATTGTCACGGCTAAAGACCTGCGCGACGCACTGCCCAGCAAGGCCAATACCCTGTCTGTCTGGGAACTGAGCACCCTGCTCGCGCAACTTCCGGTGCGCGACATCATGGCCTTTCCGGTCATTACCGTGCTCGAGGACGATTACATCGAGCACGCGGCGCTCAAGCTTCAGGAGTACAAGATTGGTGGACTTTCCGTGGTCAACGCAAGGGGGCGGTTGGTGGGTTTGCTGACCATCACCGACGTTCTGGGCGCGTTTATTCAGACGATGGGCTATGGACAGGGGGGCAAACGCTTGACCCTGACCATGCCGGACCTGCCCGGTAGTCTGGCTAGGGCGGTAGCAGCAGTGGTCCCCAGCAATATTCTTTCGGTGGCTACCGCAGGTGAGGACGACGGGCTACGCCGCTTCGTATTGCGGGTGGTGGGAGACGGTCTCGAGGATGTGGAAGCTCGAGTGTGGGATGCGGGAATTGACGTGGAGTAGTAGGACTCGAGCTGGACTTTGAGGGGTTTACAGCACTGTAAATCCAAAGCAAACGTCTGGGACGGTTTTAACGTTTGACGTCGAGTGGCTTGCACTTCACAGAAAGACTCTTTACTCAAAGGCTCTACGACCCTATGCTCAAAAGCTCTACAACTCCATCAAATACCTTTGGTAATCAACCTCAACCCCCACACCCCACAGACTATGTTGGCCATCCATAAACCAATTTCTGGAGGTAGCACGCCTGCGCCCGCTGCGGCACGCCCCACCGCAAAAATCAGGTAATAGCCCACCACAATCACCAGCGAGATGCCCAGTGAAACGCCGCGTCCGCGCCCGAAACGCATAGCGAAGGGTAAACTGATGAGGGCCAGCACCAGATTGGCAAAGGGTAGGGCCAAGTTGGCGTTGAACTCGATGCGGGCCTGAAGCTTCTCTCTTTGGGTGTTGAGCGGGTTGCCCATCTCAAAAAGCAAGGTGCTCAGAGAGCGGTACTGTGCGGCAAAGCCGTCGGCGTACTTGGCGATGGCCTGCGCTCTCGAGGTCCCGGTTTGCACCGTCAGCGTGCTATCGGCGCTCGAGGAAGGGTTGTACACTGGAAAGCCCTGACGCAGCGCTCCCAACAGGCTCCCGTAGTCGTTTGCACCCTCGAGCAGCTTGAGTTTTTCAAAGTTGATGCCAAAAGTTTCTGCCCCTTTAAGTTTTAGGGTGGTACCGTTGTACTGGGCTGAATCTGCAAACACCAGCGTTCCATTTTTGCCGCTCCAGTTGGCTAGTCGAACTTTGAGTAGATTCTGGGTGCTAGAGTCGTAACCCTCAAAGTACAACTCTAATCCCGCGCCCAGACTCACGGTGGACCCCGCTAACCTCGAGAGTCCCTGAGGACTGCTAGGAAGCTCTTCGTACCAGAGTCTTCGCACCTCGAGATTTGCTTTGGGAGTTACAAATTCGGACAGCACCAGCGCAGTCAGCGAGACCGAAAGGGCCACGACCATTACAGGCCAAGCGATGCGGCTCAGCGAGATTCCCCCTGCGCTCATGGCCACAATTTCGCGCTCACTCGTTAGCCGCCCAATGGCCACCACCACCATCAGCACGATGGCCATTGGAAAGGCTTTGACAAAGGTATCCGGCAACTGATAAATCAGCCACTCGAGAATTTTCACGGGGTTGACGCCCTCGAGCCACTGGCTACCTACAAAGAAGTAACCGAATAAAAACAGCGTGCTGTAAAGGCCCAGGCCCACCCAGAAAGGAGGGTTAATTTCTTTAAAGATGTAAGAGTACAGTTTCATGGAAGCTTGAGCACCTCGAGCCTGATGCGGCCCAGTCATATTCGGTCCAGTCAAATTCGGCCCAGTCAAATTCTGAAAAAGGGTTTTATAAACGGGCAATAAACCCTGGTCCCGAGGATGAAAGTTTGTTAAAGGTAAAAGCCTGAATCAACGCTGGCTCTTGGCGGGTTTGGAAAGGGGAGAAGCGGTATGAACTCCCTCGAGCGCAGCAGTGAGAGTCCTGGTTTCTCTGGCTCGAGCGGACATCAGCGCCACAGCAATCCCCATGGCCACATAGAAAACCTCGGCGTAGTGAGGAGAGGGAACCAGGGTGCTATTGTCCACCATGTTTACGGTCATGAACGCCACATAAAGCCCCAGCAACAGCGGTTCCCCGCAGCGGTAGGCTGCAAATCCCAGGAATCCCAGCAGCGCTAACCAGCCCAGCAACCCTAAAACTCCGGTCTCGGCCAGTCCGTGCAGGAAAACATTGTGCGCGATGTTCCAGGCCCCATTAAGTTTTTCGAGCAGGGGAGGACAAGGCCCAAAGGGTTCCACCGGGGGAAAGAGCTTACAGGGCAACATCAGGGCTGGAAGCGAGGGGCCAATTTGAAAAACACCCACCCCTCCCAGCGGATGCTCGAGGAAAGCGTTCCAGGCCTGACCCCAGATGACGCCGCGTCCGTTGAGGTCCAGACCCGTATCTATGCTGCGTGCAATAGGGTTTTGACCACTGCCCACAGCGGTCTGTCCAGGGGTGAGGTAAGATACTCCCACACTAATTAAGACCGCAATCCCCAGCGAGGTCGCAAAGCGCCGCCACGCTCGAGGGTTCAAAAGGCGCAGGCAAATGACGAGTGCGCCCAGCACGGCAGCTCCCTGTGCAGCGCGGCTACCACTGAGCAGCAGGCCCAGAATGGAGAGGGAAATAAGGGAGCCTCTCAACAAACGCGGGAAATCTTCGCGTACAAAGGCAAATAGAAAAGCCAGGGCGGCGGATAGTCCTATGGAAACGGGCCAATACAACGGGTGCTCGAGCCGAACGTTCCAGAACCCTTCCCCGTGTCGCAGTAAGGTCGTGACCAGTGCAATAATGAGGGTGGCAATTTCGCCCCACAGCAACGCCTGAAACGCTCGAGTGTTACCCAGATAAAAGCCCGCGCAAATCATGGCCCCAATAAACGATCCGCGCAGCAGGGCAAAGGGAACACTCAGCAGGGGTTCAGGGGTGAACAGCCCAGAGAGGCCCTGAAGCGCAATAAAAATCAACAAAATGCGCTGAGTCAGCAGCGGAAGTTCTCGCCATAGGGTTACGGCCCTAAGTCCCACTACGTAGAGCGGGGGCGCAATGGGAACGAGCGCAATGAGCACAGAAAGGCGTCGGGTGTGGGACTTAGGGCCGGAGGACATCAAGAAAGTAGTGTATCACGCTTGCTCTGACGGGAGATGGGATTGTTAAACGGCTCGAGGGGGGCGGACAGGCGGTCTGGCCCGGAAGGTGCCGCTTTGTACAGGAGATGGGGAGAAAAACCCTGCAGTTTTGGTTTTGCGGTGCTCGAGCCAACTGTCCCCTTGGTTTTGGTCATGTGGTGCTAAAATCTGTGTATGAACGCATCGTCTGAGACAAGCTTGAACGGGGAAGATTTCTTGCACTCGAGGGATGGGTATGCGGCGCTCGAGAAGGCCATTACAGGACAGCGCTTAAGCGAGTCTGAAATTGTGTCATTGTATCATCTGCCCCTGCCGGAGGTGGCGACTGTAGCTCACCAACTCCGCCTCGAGCGCACCAACCCGGAAGTGGTCACGTTTTTGATTGACCGCAACATAAACTACACCAATATCTGCAACGTGGGCTGTAACTTTTGTGCTTTTTACCGTACAGAGCGTCAGAAGGACAGTTATACCCTGGATTACCTACAAATCAGCCACAAAATTCGTGAACTCGAGGCAGTGGGTGGAACCCGTATTTTGATGCAGGGCGGGGTTAACCCCAAATTGCCGCTCGAGTATTACACCGGATTGCTGCGCTTCATCAAGGAAAATCACCCGACTATCCGCATTGAAGCCTTTAGCCCGGAAGAGATTTTGGGCTTCGAGAAGTTTTTTGAGATGGGTGCGGGACAGATTCTGGACATCTTGATAGCCGCGGGGCTGGACGGACTTCCCGGTGCTGGTGGCGAAATTCTCGAGGACGATGTGCGTGAAAAAGCAGCGCCTGCGCGGATTCGTACCGCAGACTGGTTTCGGATTCTGGACTTGGCCCAGCGTAAAGGGCTATATACCATTGCCACGATGGTGATTGGTTTTGGTGAGACTCTGCGACAACGCGCCCACCACTTTGCCATTATCCGGGAACAGCAGGACAAGGCGCTGGCTCGAGGGGAACGGGGTTTTGCGGGGTTTGCCATGTGGACCCTGCAAACTGAGAACACCCGTCTGGCTGGTAAGGCTCCTGGCGCAAGCGCTTTTGAGTACCTGCAAAACCTGGCCATCTCGAGGATTGCGCTGGACAACATGCCCAACATTCAGGCGTCCTG
>JACMOA010000082.1 GCA_014378225.1 Deinococcales bacterium
AGCCACAAAAGAACATGCAGAAAAGGCGCTCGAGGTTGGCTGGAAAACATTTCAGGATTGGAAAGCCTGGGACATGGCTGCCAGGGCCAGAATTTTGGTGAAAGCCGCTGCTATTCTGCGCCGTAAAAAGTTTGACTTCTGCGCTCTGCTCACGCTCGAGGTGGGTAAGAATTACGCCGAGGCCGACGTGGAAACCGCCGAGGCGATTGATTTTCTCGAGCATTACGCTAGGGGGGCCATGAAACTGTCTGGCCCGCTCGAGACCTTTCCCTATCCCGGCGAGGAAAACGAGCTACACGCCATCCCACTGGGCGTGGGCGTGAGCATCAGCCCGTGGAATTTTCCGCTGGCCATCTACTTGGGAATGCTGACCGCGCCCATCGTGGCCGGAAACTGCATCATTGCCAAACCCAGCGAGGATAGCGGTTTGATTGCCGCCTGGGGCGCAAACCTTTTGCTCGAGGCGGGACTTCCTGAGGGTGTGCTGAGCTTTCTGCCTGGACTGGGCGAGGACGTGGGCGATTATCTGGTGAAGCACGCCAAAACCCGCTTCATCAGCTTTACCGGCTCGAGGGCGGTGGGCGTGATGATTCACGAGAACGCCGCCAAAGTGCAACCCGGTCAGAAGTGGCTCAAACGCAGTGTGCTCGAGATGGGGGGGAAAGACGCCCTGATTGTGGATGAAACCGCCGACCTCGAGAACGCCGCCACCGCCGCTGTGCAGGGTGCATTCGGCTTTGCGGGCCAGAAGTGCAGCGCTATGAGCCGCCTGATTGTGGTGAGTGAGGTTTATGACGACCTGCTCGAGCGTTTTGTAGCCAAAACCAGAGTGCTGAGCCTGGGTGACGGCGCAGAAAACGCTAACGTAACTTCACTGGTCAACCTCGAGAGCTTCGAGAAAAATAGTCAGTACCTCGAGATTGGCAAGACCGAAGGGCGCTTAATGTGCGGTGGAACGGCGGACTCGAGCACCGGATATTTTGTGCAGCCCACCATTTTTGCCGATGTGGCCCCAGACGCCAAACTGGCCCAGGATGAAATCTTTGGTCCGATTGTGGCGGTGATTAAGGCTCGAGATTTTGACCACGCGCTCGAGATTGCCAACAGCACCGACTACGGGCTGACCGGGGGCGTGTGCTCGAGCAGGCGAGACCGACTGGAACAGGCGCGGCGGGAGTATGAGGTGGGCAATTTGTACTTCAACCGCAAAATCACCGGGGCGCTGGTGGGGGTGCAACCTTTTGGTGGGTACAATATGTCTGGCACGGATTCTAAAGCGGGTGGGCCAGATTATTTGATGAATTTTATGCAACTCAAAACCGTTTCAGAACGCTTTTAACGCTCGAGCGGACCAAAAACGGCGTGGATTCCAGTCCACGCCGTTTTTGCTGTAAAGATTGCACTCTAAACGAATTGCTTTATCCTGAATTTCTATTTGGGTTTGGAATCGGGTTGAATATTTCCAGAATGTCGAGTGTAATTTGTTCGATGTTGATTCCCGCAATGTTAATTAGCATGGTAATACTCAAGTCATTGTCGAGGGATTTGAAAAAGTGTGCGGTGAATCCCTGCCATTCGCCCGCATGACTGACGCAACGAAAGCCCTGAGTCTCGTGCAAAATCCAACCAAAACCGTAGTTTGAAATGCTGCCGTCGTTGAGTGTTGTTGGTGTCCACATGCGCTCTAAACTCGAGGTTGAAAGGATTCTTTCGGTACGCAAAGCGTCATCCCAATGGGCAAAATCATCAAGTGTCATGTAGATTGCACCATCAGCGGTAGAATTAAAGGTTGGTGAAACCCAGTCTTGATTTTTCAGGTCAGTACCCTGGTAAACATAGCCGGATGCACGGTTGGGAATGATGCCGGCATCGTCAATGATTTGCGCCGTCTTCATGCCCAGCGGTTGAAAAATCTGTTGTTGTAAAAAATCCCCATAAAACATTCCTGTGACTTTCGAGACGAGAATGCCGACCAGCTTGTAGCCATCGTTGCTGTAGGAATACTGCTCGCCCGGTTTAAACTCGAGCGTGCCTGCCAGTATTTTTTGGAGGAGTTCGTCCTCGCTTAAGTCGGCCCGCAAGTCAACGCCTTCAAAATCGCTTGGAACGCCAGCGGTGTGCGTCAGCAGGTGCTGAACCATTACTTCGGACCAGAATTCTTGAACGCCTGAAAAGTACGTGCTGATGGGAGCCTCGAGTTCAATTTTCCCAGCCTCTACCAACAACATCACGGCTGTTGCAGCGAATTGTTTGCCGATTGAACCGATTTGAAAAACTGTTTCAGGTTTAACCGTCACTCCGTGCTCGAGGTTGGCGAATCCGCAGGAGCACTGCTCGAGTACCTTGCCATGTTGTCGGACCATGACGTTCAAGCCAGGAATGCCCCTTTGCTGCATTTCAGAATGAATCAATGCGTCGAGTTTGTCGTTCATCGTATGACTCCTGTGCTTACCGTTCTGGAGATTTCTCAAATCTACGGTTGATGCCCAATCTCAATACAAGTTTTGAAATGACCCGTACTCTGCGTATATCGAGCGCACTTGAGACGTTTTTAAGGCAGGTCTCCTGTCTGGAGGTTTACGAAGAGTTTACTCTTGTCCCTCTCCCCTCGAGCGAATTCTTATCTTCCAATAATTAAGCTCGAGCCAAAGCCTAGCAAAAGCTTATGCTCGAGCGGGTCTTTCAAGCTAGCACCATTCTTAACCCATCACTAAAGCATGAGTTTGAATTAAGGTAGAATTAAAGCGCCTTGTCCCTCAGATTTACACGCCACCGCTCGAGGTTCCTCATGAAACGCCTGTTCCTCACCACACTTTTGCTTAATCTGAGTTGTGCCCAGGCCATCACCCAGACAATTTCCAAAGACGGAATCATTTACGCCGACCTTGAGTCTTTTGCTCGAGACATTAGCGCGGGGATGGCTCTGAACAACGCTAACCCCATAGCCTGGAGGCTAGCCACTACGGGAAAAGATATGGTGCTGGTTCAAGACTCCAATTTAGCCCAGTTCAACGGTAAGCGTTATCAAATGGTGGGTAAAGTGTTGCTCGAGGGCGGCAAAGGTTATGCACCTCTGGACTCGTTGCGAGCACTTTTTCAGGTGAATGTGGTGACGAGTTCCGCAACGAGTACGACCTCGAGCCAAAAAATTCCCTCGAGTGCGGGAAATTCCGGCTCGAGCGCTGCATCCGCTGACGGAGCCGTACAACAACCTAATTTTTCACGCGACGAAATCCTGGCAGCGGTTAACCGGGTTCGGGCGCAAACCCGCATATGTGGGGATAAATCCTTCCTAGCCGTTAAGCCGCTCCGCTGGAATGTTAAACTCGAGCAATCTGCCTTGAAGCACTCAAAGAATATGGCAGAAAACCAGTTTTTTGAGCACGATGACCCACAAGGCCGGACTCCCCAGGACCGCATTCTGGGCGGTGGTTATGTGGGCTATATCACGGGAGAGAATATTGCAGCGTATTACACCGACAATCCGGATAAGGTGCTCGAGGGCTGGATTAAAAGTCCGGGTCACTGCGCCAATTTGATGGACCCCGATTACACCGAATTTGGCTTGGGCGTTTTTTTCGTGCCGTACGCCAAAGGTAAAAAGTATTTACGCCTGTGGACTCAGAACTTTGGGGGTTGAGCTTCAAGACGGCGCTCGAGTGGAGTTTCAACGCCCGGTGAATTGAAGGTGGCTCGAGCGCGTTCAGGCCACCTCTTGCCCGTTCTCCTCTGTAAGACGGACCTCGAGCCGCAGCCCCAATACATCCATATCACGGATTCCGTATCTTTTTCCCACTCGCTCCGTGTCTTGGTCTGAACAGCACCTAGCGGGCCAAACCGCCTCGAAAAAATCTTCAAACATACAAGATTTTTCGGATTCCGTATAATCATGCCTTAAGCTGTCTACTCCATGCGTGCTATAACGCGGATTCATCCATTTCGATAGCCCCGGCAAACTCACGCCCAGACGACGCGCCACCTCGGTTTTGCTGAGTTCGCTTCCTTCCACCACTCTGGCAATAATATAGGCTAACCGGGTTGGGAGTGGCTCGAGCGGGAAGTTCAACCTCGCTATACTCGAGGGTCGTTTCAGTGCCGATGGCGGGCTGTGTGGCTGCCCACTCTGTAAAAATACGCTCGAGCTGATGACTAATTTATACCCACCGCTCGAGCATTTTTGAAGGTTTCATTAACTCCATCTGAGAGCGCCGGTGACACAGCGCATCGCTCTTTTCGGTATGTTGCAAGCGAACGTGACCTTCCAACCCTTGTGCTTTCCTCAAATCGTCCTCATGCCACCCCGCTCGGAAAAAGCCTTAGCGTGGAGCTAATAACCGTGCTGTAGCCAGAGAAGGAGAATACATGAACCGTACCGCTTTAAGCATTGCTGCACTTTTAACCGTAGGACTGTCCTCATTAGCCTACGCTCAGACCGGAGGAAACCTGCCGCTGGTCGCGGTGGCCGATGGCTACAACTGGATACAAAGTGCTGAAGAGTACCGCATCGTGGTCACACCTGCTAATGCCGGACGACCTCTCAATCTCGAGGTATACAGCCCCGGTCTCAATACGGGCGATTATGTAGGTGGAAAGGCTAAAGCCGGATACTACGGCGACGAGCTGTACTCGAAGGCGCAACCTTTCAGCACCACCTTTACCCTGACTGGTCCCGACGGCAAGGTGTTCGAGCGGCCTTATGGCACTGTTCAGGAACACACCTGGGAGCGTTTGCTGGGTAGCACTCTGGCCGCTGGGACCTACACCCTGCGGGTTGTCTCGAGCGGACTCGGTAAAAACGCTTACGCGCTGCGGGTGGCGCAACCCTTTGTGCTCGAGAGTTCGTCGTTCACGGTCAACGCACGCGGTGAGGGCGACTTACTCGCAGCGCGGATCCGCATTGGGCAGGAATATTTGGGCAAAAACCTCGAGCTGCTGAACTACGACGGTGATGGGGCTGGAGAACTCGAGCTGTTTGCGCTGACCCCCGATGGCAAGCGAGTTCAACTGCTGGCCTCGGACAACGGGCGTTCAGTAGTAACGCCCTTTCCCATCACTCAGGCGCTGCTGGGAGACTGGAGTTTAGTGGTCCGTATTCTGCCCTCCTCCAAGCAGGAAAGCAACGCCTTTACCTTCCGGCTCTCGAGCGGGTCAGACCCCATTTACGCCAACCTGCCCCCCTTTGCCCCACCCACCAACATCAAACTGCGCGAACCTCTGACCGTAGAGATTGTGGACACGGCGGGCCGCTCCATTCCTGGCTCGAGCTACACTATTTCTGGGGGCGACCCCTGTGAGGCTACTGCCATACTGCCCTCCGGTTACGCTCCAGTTAGTGCCAGCGTCCCAGCGGGAAAAGGACAGGTGCTCTCGAGCACACAGGTGCGCTCTACCGGGTGTACCGGACGGGTTCGCTTTGTGGCGCGGCCCACTCAGGGCAACCTGATTGTGGAAACTGTGGCCATCGTGGGAGACCGCCGCATTCCCCTGACCAACATTCCAGTAACGTTTAATGGGCGCAGCTATCCCTCTCCCGCCAATGTGCCGCTCGAGGCTGGAAGCTACCCCATCACCCCGTCTCAGTTGCCGGATAGCACCGTAGAACCCAGGACCGGAACCGTGCCGCAGGGCGGAACGGGGCGCGTAGTGCTGGAGTACCGCCCTCTAGCCACCTTAGAGCAGACTGTGAACCCCAGCGAGGTGGATTACTGCGGTCCCACCACGGTCACGGTGAGTGCGCGTACCCTGTTTCCCTACGCTTTCCCGGTTCAGCTCAAAACTGTGCTGCCCAGAGGAATCACCACCACTGCCCCGCTCGAGCAGACCGATACCCTGTCGGCGGACAACCCCACCATCCGCAGCTTTTCGGCCCAAGCCTGCGAAAGTGGCAGCGTGGTCAGCACCCTCGAGCCGTTCAAATTGACCGCTACCGACCCAGTACGGGTGCGCCCCGCACAGGGCAATCTCGAGGTCAATACCGTGGCCATCATCGGCAATCAGCGCGTGCCGCTACGCGATATTCCCGTCACAATAGGCGGTCAGACCTATAAAACCCCGGTCAGCATTTCGGTGATTCCCGGAACCTACAAGGTCACCCCCACACCGCTGCCCGACAGCACCGTGCAACCGGGCAGCGGCACCGTGGTGCAGGGCCAAACTGGGCGCGTCACGCTCGAGTACCGAGTTCAGAGCAACCTCGAGCTGCTCCTTTCGCCGGACATCGTGGATTACTGCGGACCCGCCAATGTGGTGGTCCGGGCTGACACCGCTTTCCCCTATCCCATCCCCGCCCGCCTCAAACTGGTTTTGCCGCGTGGGATAACAGCTCCAGACGCGCTCGAGCTGTCCGGCGATATCTCGAGCAATACCGTTCAAACCCTGCAAACCGTAGCCCAGGTGTGTAGCCCTGGAGAGTTGAGGGCCACCCTCGAGCCGTATGGACTCGTCGTTTCGGGCGCGGTCAAGCTGCGTGCTCCGGCGGGCCTCACTTACGCCCGCTCGAGCGCCAACAAAGCGGCAGGTCTGACCCTGACCAAAAAGCTCGAGCGCACCCAGGGCGGAGACGGGTACACCGTCAATGTGCTGCTGACTGTAGAGCGAGCGCTGGACAATGTGCGCCTCACCGACCCGCTGCCTGCCAACTCTTCTGGAAACAGCTCGAGTCCCAGCGTGCGTGGCCCGGTGAGCCTGCTGGTCAATCCGGTGGAAGAAGCCGCCTGCGTATCGGTTCAAGCTGCCACTCGAGCGGGAACCCCTGTTAGAACCGAGG
>JACMOA010000083.1 GCA_014378225.1 Deinococcales bacterium
AAATTCGGCGGCGCTCAGTCCGTACTTTTTCAGGATGCGGGCCACCGGCGGCTCGAGCCACGTCACCTTGAGTCGAGGCCACAACAGCGGCTGCTCGAGGGCGTGCAGCCCGTACAGGCCCAGCAGTTGAGTGGCGTAAGCCAGTTCACCCGGACCCAGCACCACCGCAACTGTGGGCAGAACCGTATCTTGAATGACAGGCCGCAACCCCGCCGCCGGAGTAATTCGGCGCGGGTCGGTTTTGAGAATGGCCTCGAGTTCTTCTTTTGAATACGCCGTGTCCGCATAAAACGTTTTTTTCTCGAGCCGCAGGAGTCGGCGCTGTCCATCATCTCCAGTCAAGAATAAATTGGTGGAACCTTCTGGACGGCGTAGTGCGGGAGTGTATCCGCGCTCGAGCAAATTCAGTGCGGCTTTTTCGATGAGTTCAGGGCCAGCCAGCGGGTTTTGCAGTTCCCTCGAGAGTGCGGGTTTGAACAGCACCGCCAAATCTGGGTGCATCGGGTCCAGCACGATGAGGCCGCTTTCCGCCAGTAGGTCGTGAATCAGGCGGCTGAACCAATCGGCGTAAGTTTTGGCTCCATCGGCGGCTTTTTTAATGCGCTCGAGTACCCCTCTTTTGTGCGGCTCTGGTGCGTTGAAATCCTCGAGTTCATGCGTGATGGACTCTACCCAGGCTGGCTCGAGCGCAATATTCCCAATCGGTACGCCCTGTGGTAGCGCAACGGTCAGGTGAAAACTGCGTTCATCCAGGTCCAGCAAGCTGGTGCTTTTCACCTCGAGCGCGTCGTGGTCCTGACTGGCTACCCAAAAAATAGGCAGCACCGGAACCTCTTCAGAATCGAGTTTGCGGGCCAGCAAAATGGCATCTACAGCTTTGTGAATGCAGAAGGCGGGACCGCCCAACAAACCCGCCTGCTGCCCCGCCACCACCACTCGAGCGTTGGGGTGAGATAGGCGCTCGAGCTGACTTTTGAGAGTTGCCGCTCGAGGACTGAGTTTCTTGCCCTCACGCTCCCCCAGGGTTCCCAGACTGGTGTGATAGCGCTCGAGGGCATAAACCAGGGTAGCTCTATCCACGCTCGAGGGTGTAGACATCGCGCCTTTCAGGTCGCCGGGATTCAGTCGGTAGAGGTCTTGCAAGGTTCCATTTAAAAAGCCGTTTTGGATTGAGGTCATTTTTTAAATACGCTCGAGAGAATGATGGGGCTATGAGTAATGAGTTGTGAGTAATGAGTCGATTTGTTGCTCTCGATAGGACTGTTTGAATCAAACTATTGAGTTATCCTTCAAAGCCTCGAGCTGTGGAACTTGATGCACTAAATATCTCCAATACTACCGCTATATAAATTCCACAAATCGAATCTACTCTTCCAAACGTTTTTAACTCATTGCTCATCACTCATCGCTAGCTTCCTCACACCGAAGGCGGATTCACCGACATCTCCCGCAGGCCATTTTCATCCAGCAGCACAATACGGCGGTAGCCCAAATCCAGCAAACCCCGGTCTTTGAACTCGCCCAGCAGTTTGGTGATGGTTTCGCGGGTGCTGCCCACCAGATGCGCCAAATCCTGATGCGAGATACGTCCGCGCAGTCGCCTGCGTCCATCAATGATTTCGCTGTCCTGGTCTGCCAGACGCAACAGGGTGAGTGAAAGCCGCTGTGTTACTTCGAGAAATACCAGTTGGGTAAAGCGGTGTTGCAGCGCCCTGGCTTGCCGAATCAGTTGGGCAGTGAGGGCAAAATGCAGCGTGGGATGGTTACTCAGCAGGGTCCGCAGGGTCTGAGCGCCCACCGCCTGGAGTTCGCAGTCCTCGAGCGCCTCAGCGTAAAGACCGTACTCGGTGTGGTCCAGATTCAGGGCCACCTCGCCCAGCATCTCAGCGGCTTCCATGACCGTTACCGTCACTTCGCGAGCCGCGCTGCCAATGCGGTAGAGCCGCAGCCGACCTCGACTCAGGAAATACAGGGTTTCGGCGCGGTCTTCCGGGTGAAATAACAGCCCCCCTCGCTCGAGCTGAGAAGGGCGCAGAGTGGATTGCAGGGCGCTCGCCGCGTCGCTCGAGAGGTCTGCCAGAAATTCAGGTATCATCTCGAACCCCACATTTTTTCTGCTCCTGACCCCATATTTGAACTTGAGCGCCACCCAGTTTTTGAGCGTTAAAAAGAAAGCTCGAGCACACTAGAGAGCACATAGGGGTCAGTATGCCGCCTGGTGAGGTGGTCAAACGCGCTCGAGGTGACAATTGTTAAGGCAGCGATGAGCGGGGGTCAAATGGCGCGAGGGTGAAGATAAGGTGCTAAGATTCGTGGGGAAATTTGTAGCGCTCGAGTTGAAAATCTGCGCGGCTAGGCTTTTTAAGGTGCAAGATTCGAGAGTTCTGGATTGGCTCGAGTTCAATTGTCTTTGCAAGACCAAAAATTAAAAATACAAAATTTAAAAACGGCTAGGCTGGAGGTGGAATGCGACTCAAAGTAGATTTATTGCCCAAATCGGGCTACGGCGATACGGTAATTTTGGTGGATGTGCTGCGGGCCACCACCACGGCCTCCATCATTCTCGAGGGGGCCGAACAGCTCTTTATTACCGGTTCGCTGGGTGTGGCGCGGGGTTTTGCCGACTCTTACAACCTGCTGCTGGCTGGAGAGCGCGAAGGGCTACCGCCGGAAGGGTTTAATTACGGAGCCAGTCCTGCCGATTTACGCGGTCTCAAATTTGAACGCGATGTAGTGCTGACCACCGAAAACAGTCCTAAAGCCATTGAAGCGGTGAGTGAGGCCAAGCATGTGCTGTTGGGTAGTTTTTACAACGCCAGAGCAGTGGTAGATAAGGCGCTCGAGCTGGCAACGGACGAAATTGCCATCGTGTGTGCCGGAATGTACGGGGACGAGACGCTCGAGGACATCGTGTGTGCCGGGTTTTTTGCTCGCCGTATTCAAAAAATGCGCGGCGAGGTGGAACTCAAGGACGCGGCAAAGCTGGCCATCTCTCTGCTGCGGGCTTACCCAGACGTGCAAGAAGCACTGATGGGGTCCACGGCAGGCGGTATGCTCGAAAAATTGGGTCTACTCGAGGATGTGGCGGTCTCGAGCCTGATTTCGCAGAGCACCTGTGTGCCGCGTCTGGAAAATATCCTGCAATGGGATGGGAAGAGTATTTTTCGTTTTGGCGCGGCTTAGGGGAGTGGGAGTGATGATGTGGGTTTGGGGAGCAGGGGAGCAGGGAAGCAGAGGAGCAGGGGAGCGGCCCGCCCCGAGAGGTGCGGTCTGGCCCGAAAGGTGCCGTTCAGACCAAGACGGCGTAGTTGGGCCAAGACAGCGGCCCGCCCCGAGAGGTGCGGTCTGGCCCGAAAGGCGAGCAGGCGGTCTGGCTCGGAAGGTGCCGTTCAGACCAAGACGCCCGGAAAGTGCCGTTCTGCTCAAGAGGTGCCGTTCAGACCAAGACGGCGCAGTTGGGCCAAGACATCAGGTCTGTATTCCTAGAGCGGGTTTATATTTTTTGAACGGGGGTTTGGCGTGACCCGGCTCGAGCTGTTGTCTTTTCCGCTGGATTCAGTGACGCTGATGGGGGCGGTTTCTATCCTCGAGCGCTGGATTGTTGAGGGCGGCACGCACACGGTTATCACCATCAACCCAGAAATCATCATTCAGGCCGAGAGTGACCCAACTCTAACCTCGGTCATTCGCAAAGCCAATCTAGTTACGGCGGATGGCGTGGGCATCGTATGGGCCGCGCAAACTCTGCTGGGGGTCAGACTTCCCGCTCGAGTGACTGGGGTAGATTTGAGTGTTAAACTGCTCGAGCGCGGAAGTCAGAAGCTGCGGGTATTTTATCTGGGCGGCAAACCGGGCGTGGCCGAGAGCGCGGCGCAGCGGGCGCTGGCCCAATACGGAACCATCACCGTAGGCGTGCAGCACGGGTATTTCAAACATGACGGTGTAGAGGACCTCCGCATTGCAGAGCGCATCCGCGACGCCAAACCGCATGTGCTCCTTACTGGACTGGGCGCAGGCTTTCAGGAAGGCTTTAACGAGCGCTTCCGCGACCTGATGGGCGTTCCCGTGGCTATTGGGGTGGGCGGAACCCTGGACGTGCTGTCTGGCACAGTAGAACGCGCTCCAGAGTGGACGGGAAAACTGGGCGTGGAATGGGTCTGGCGAGTGGCCGGAGACCGCCGCCGCTGGGGACGCGCCCCCCGACTGGCTAAATTTGTGCAACGGGTCATGCAGAAAAAGAGCAGTGCACGGCGCACTCGAGCGGAAAAGTAATGGGCCGTTGGCGAGGAATGGCAGATGGTGACAAGCAACAAGCGTCGCGCCTCCGGTTATCTTGGATAGAACGGCACCTACCGGGCCTATCCGCGTCTTGGATAGAACGGCACTTAGCGGACGTCTTGGTCTCAGCAGCACCTCACGGGCCAGACCGCCTATCCGCCTAGCGGGCCATCTCGCGGGTTATTAGTCGTTGGTTCTTGGTTGGTTTGATTTCGGGCGCTCTAAAACAAACCATCCTAAAACTAAGAACCAACAACCCGCCGGAGGCGCCCTTGCTCACCCTCCCGAACTCCCTCCAGCTCGAGCACCTTCCCCGAAAGTAGCGTCTCGAGGACCATACTGGTGGAACAGGTGAATCCCAACTCGATGAGTTCGCTCAGCACGGCTTTGAGTTCGGATATGTCGCGCAGGGCGACTTTTATCATGCAACTGTTTTCTCCGGTGACACTGTGGACCTCGAGCACACCGTCTCGAGTTTTGGCCCACTGTACCAGTTGAGGGTCACGCTGTCCGCTTTCCTGCACGCCAATAAACGCCTGAATACCCCGTCCTAGCGCCGCTGGACTGACCAGAGCGTGGTAGCCGAGTAGAACCCTGGCCTCCTCGAGCCGCCGAACCCGTTCCGTAACCGCAGGGGCCGAGAGGCCAACGCGCCTCCCTAGTTCCCGCATACTCAAACGCGCATCTTCCTGTAAAACCGCCAGAATACGGGCATCCATCGGGTCTAACTCGTATTTCATGACCCTATACTAGAACTTTGCTTTGCATTTGCCAAGTGATGTGTGTTGGGGAATTGCGTATAGGAGGTGGGGTGGGGTTTGGCTCGAGAGAACCGTGAGCGATTGGCGATTAGCAATTAGCCCATACTGGATGGGAGCAGCGTCTGTCATTTTCAGTCTCAAAATACAGGTGAGTTTTATGTCCAGCACACTCGAGCGAATCACCAGATTGCATCAAAGAAAGGGGTGTTCCCGAGGCTAAACCACATGGAATTTATCACTCCCCGACACATCTTTGCTAATCGCTAATTGCCAATCGCTCCTCCCAACCCTCCCCAATCTATCGGCCCCTTTTCTTCTCGAGCGCAAAAAGGCACAATACACATTCAATGGAGGAATTATGCAAATTCGCAAACGTTATCTTGTTCTGGCCGCTCTGGGCCTGGGTGCGGCGTTTTACCTGCGCGGAAAGCGAGTAGAAAACGTCGTCGCAGACCTGCTGCTCGAGCTTCCCGCCCAGGGCCGCAGCCTGAACAAGCACCTGGAATCCCTCGAGCGTTCTGGTCAGGCCCTCGAGAACCGTTTAAAGGACCTGCCGGATACCCCGGAAAACCGCGAACAACTGCGGCATATTCTTTCGCTCGAGCGCTGGGGAACCAATAGGTTACGGGTGTTTGCGGGTGCGGCTTTTGAACGAGACCGCTCGAGCCTATACCGCCCTGCTGAACACTTGGATTGGACTGAGTTGCGCGAAGACTTCGCAGACGCCCGCTTTGAGCTGCTCGAGGTGGCGCGTTCGCTCGAGGGTACGTTGCCCGGTCTAAAAGTGGAGCACAACCAGTTGGGACTGCTCTCGAGGGGTGCATGGTTATTTTACCTAAACGCGCACGCCTCGCTCGAGGGATTGAAGTTTCAGGCGTGAGGCCAGGTTTTCAGTTTTCGGTCAGAATTCCTTGTCGAGCCAAACTGTGCTCACTGATAACCTCACTCTTACCCCTCGAGCGCCGCAGAATTCACTATCCACAGCTTTCTCCGCTCGAGCCGGATGTGTCCAGCTCGGTAAAACTCTCCCAGTTTGCGGCTGACCAACTCTGGAACAGTCCCTAATAGTGCCGCCAGCTCTGAGTTGGTGGGCAACTCCTGTCCTTCTACCTGGTCCTCCTCGAGCAGATAAGCCCCCAGACGCGCTCCTAAATCCCAGAACTGCCATCGCACTAGCTGAACGAGCAGGTGGCTTTGTTGCTGTGCCAGTGTGATCAGGAGTTTGCTGCTCAACTCGGGAGAGTGTTTTACGCACTCGAGCACGGAACGCCGGGGAAGCACCAGTATTTGACTTGGCTCGAGGGCCGCACAAGAAAATGCAGCTCGGGCAGGCTCGAGGAAGAAACCCGCGTTTAGCACGGGTGAACCGGACCTTATCCGCTCGAGGGTGAGTTCGCGCCGTCCGTCTGGAGCAATCTTGTAAGTTCGTAGCCGCC
>JACMOA010000009.1 GCA_014378225.1 Deinococcales bacterium
CATGAATCAGGGCGATGGGGCCGCCTACAAAGGCTTCTGGCGCAACGTGTCCCACCACCAGACCGTAAGTGCCGCCCGAAAAGCGCCCGTCGGTCAGCAGGCCCACGCTGTCGCCCAGGCCCTTGCCAATGATGGCACTCGTTGGTGCCAGCATTTCACGCATTCCAGGGCCACCTTTCGGTCCCTCATAACGAATCACCAGCACGTCTCCGGCCTGAATCTTGTCCTCCATGATAGCGCTCATGGCTTCTTCTTCGGAGTTGAACACTCGAGCGGGTCCAACTATCTTAATCTGCTTCAGGCCGCTGATTTTAGCCACAGAGCCTTCTGGCGCGAGGTTTCCCTTCAAAATCGCCAGGTGACCTTGAGTATAGATGGGTTTGTCAAACGGCAAAATCACGTCCTGGTCTGTAGGGGGGGTGCTCGAGATACTTGCCAGGTTTTCACGCACCGTTTTGCCCGTGACCGTCAGACACTCGCCGTGCAATAGTCCCGCCTCGAGCAGCATTTTCATGACTACGGGGATGCCGCCTACATCGTGCAAGTCGGTGGCCACGTACTTGCCACTGGGTTTGAGGTCGCAGAACACCGGAGTTTTTTCGCGGATTCTTTCAAAATCCTCGAGCGTGAGTGAAATATCCGCAGAGTGGGCAATCGCCATCAGGTGTAGCACCGCGTTGGTGCTGCCGCCTACCGCCATAATCACGGTGATGGCGTTCTCAAAAGCTTCTTTGGTCAGAATATCGAGTGGTTTGATGTCCTTTTCCAACAGATTCATCAAGGCGCGACCACTTTCTGCGGCACTCTCGAGCTTCTCGAGGTCTTCGGCGGCCTGAGTGGAGGAAAAAGGCAAGCTCATGCCCATTGCTTCAAAAGCGCTGCTCATGGTGTTGGCGGTGTACATGCCGCCACACGACCCATTTCCAGGGCAGGCTTTCTTTTCTATGGCCTCAAAGTCTTCTCGAGACATCTTGCCCGCACCGTAAGCGCCCACCGCCTCGAACACGCTGACGATGGTGAGGTCCACGCCGTTGTGGTTTCCGGCCTTGATGGTGCCGCCATACACGAAGATGGCGGGAATGTTGAGACGCGCTATGCCAATCATGGCTCCGGGCATATTTTTATCGCAGCCCCCCACCACAATCACTCCGTCGTGACTCTGGCCCCGGCACACTGTCTCGATGGAGTCTGCAATCACTTCCCGGCTCACCAGTGAACACTTCATGCCCTCGGTTCCCATGCTAATTCCGTCTGAAACGGTGATGGTGCCAAACATCTGCGGCATTCCGCCCGCCACACTGATACTCGAGGTGATAGCGTCTGCTAAACTCCCTAAACCGTTGTTACACGGGGTAATGTTGCTCTGAGCGTGGGCCACCCCGATGATGGGCTTGTTGAAATCGGCGTCGGTGAAGCCCACGGCGCGGAGCATGGCCCGGTTGGGAGCGCGTTGGTCGCCCTGAGTGACGGCCCTCGAGTGCTTGTTCAAACCTTTGGTTTGGGTGGTGCTGGACATGCCTTAAAATACTCTAAATGCAGGGCGCTCGAGCGGAGTTGTTTGTGTTTTGCCTGTGTGGGTTCGTCAAACTTGAGCGGAACAGACCCATTCTTCTGTGTTTTGGATGACTTACCACAAAGAATTTCCCCTCGAGCAGAGAAGAACAAACCGCTCGAGCGCTACCGTCCTACCGCTGGATTGGTCCCGTTCGGAATGTTGGAAACGAACTCTCCCATCCCGTGAACTTCCACATCCTGCCCCTGCCAGCTTCCCTTTCCTGCCATTGCGCCCTCCCAATACGCCACGAAAGTGTTGTTAGAAAGCAACTCCTGATTCTTGTTCACCGCGTCCAGCTCGAGGGTGAAGTCATCCGCCTTGATGGTCCAGCCCAGCAGATACTTGCGCCCCGTGCTCGAGGTCCACTCTTCTCTGGGGGTCATGGTCAGATTCTTGACTTCCCTGGCCACGCCTTGCGCGTCCACCCAGCTTCCCGCCACCTGAACCACATCGCCCTTGATGTTCTTAACCCGGTACAGCATCAAGTCAGAGCCGTTTGAGGCGTGTAGGCCCATCCAGTCCCAGGTGGCGCTCGAGCCGGGAATCTGGTCGCCCCATTGATGGTCAAACCACGCCACACCCTTGACCGGGCGGCCTGCCACCGTCCCGGACAGATTCAGGCGGGTGATGCTCTGGTAATACATCTGGCCCACCTCCGGCGTACCCGAGTAACCGGGTGGGTGAACCACCGGGTTCTTGAGCGGCTCGAGGGTCAATTTTAAATCGTCGGCCTCGAGCATGTAATTTGCGCCGTTTTGCTGATACTTCCAATCGCCCTGCGTGAGACTGAGCGGCGGAAACTTCAGGTCTGTCACCTGACTGTTCTGCTCAATAAAGCGCACCTTTCCGGTGTTCAGGTCGCTTACGGCGATGTGGCCCGCGTAGTACGGGAATCCCCGAAAATTGACCTTGAACAGCGCCCAGTGCAGGCTGAGCTTTTCTTCGGGCAGGTAGCTGGATAAATACCACCACTCGAGCTTGGAGTTGGTAGGACCCAGCGCTTTGGGGTCCAGGGCCAGGGTCGCGTCGGGGTCAAATTTCTGAGCGGCGGGCAGACAGGCGGTGAGGGTCAGGGCGGCGGTCAGCGCCAACAAAAGCGGTTTCATGGCTCGAGTTTAAGTGTTGTGTGCTGGGGCCTCCGTAGGATTGGATGCGCTCGAGCCAACCTCAACTTGCGTTGACGATGAAGTGGTGATACCCGGTTGCGCCCTCCGGCAGCGCGTCTTCCTCCTGCTCTTTCTGAACTTTCTCGCTCGAGTAGGAACGCACTTTTAGTTCATGAGACCCGGCTTCCGGTGTCCACAGCAGGCTCCACAGGGTCCAGGCGTATTTGGAAACAGGTTTCTCGAGTTGGGCCTCGAGCCAGTTTTGACCGCCGTCCGTGCTCACCTCCACTTTGGTAATCGGCAGCAGTCCCCCAAAAGCAATCCCTTCAATCTGAATGGGCTGAGCCGCTTTCACTACCGGACTGTTCTCGAGCGGGGAATCAATTCTACTGGTGAGTTCAACAAAGGCGGTTTTGCTCCAGCCCCGCGTGACCCAGTATCCAGCCCGGTCCTCGGCGGCAAACTCAATGCGGGTAAGCCAGCGCGGTTGTTTCATGCCGTAGCGCCCCGGAATCAGGATACGGAGTGGAAAACCGTGTTTAGGGGTCAATGGAGCGCCGTTTTGTTCGTAAGCCAAGAGCAGCTCGAGACTTGCGGCTTCGCTCAGCGGTAAGGATTCGGTGTACCCGTCGGCAGCGTGCCAGACAATCCATTTAGCGTTTGCCGTCAGACCTACCCGCTTGAGGATTTCGGCAAAACTTACCCCAGTCCAGCGCCCCAGGCCCAGCAGCGGCCCCCCAACTGGGTTGGAGATGCAGGCCAGTGTAAGGTCTACCGTCTGAGATGGTAGGGCGCGAAGCTCCTCGAGCGTGAAGCTCTGGGGCCGCTGCACCTCTCCGTTTACCTCGAGCGTCCAATTTGCGGCTTTGATTTTGGGGTCCAGAATCTCGAGGTTTTTGGACACGTAAAAAAAATCTTTAACCGGAGTGAACCCAGTGGGCAGTTTGCCAGGAGCGCTTGGCAAGGTCAGGTCTACCGCTCCAGTGCGACTTCCTCGAGTGATTCCTGCACCCAGCAGGGCCACGCCCACCCCGCCCAGTGTCACCAAGGCGTTGCGCCTGCCCGCTCGAGAGAGACTTGTTGAAGCCAGCGTGGCCCTGCTCGAGTTTGTTTTAAATGGAGTCAGCGCTAAACGAATGAGCGCGTAGACTACCCCATAACCCAGCGCCACGGGCCAGGGGACCAGAAAAAGCAGGCCCAGACCCAGCAGGGGAGCCGCCAGCAGAACAGGCAGAAAGCCCAGCGCCACGGTGAGCGCCAGCCAGAGCAGGGTGGTTCCCACGAAAGCAATGTTCTTGCCGTCCTGTCCTACCCCGAAAATCGAGTGGATAATGCGGAACATTTCGGGCGTTCCCAGCGCTCGAGTGAGAACTCCATTGAGTTCGATAGGCGGGTATAGCACTCCAGCCCACCACGCCAGACCGCCCAAAACGCTCAGCAGCAGAGCGCTGAACAGGGCCAGAGGTAAACGCTTGAACATAGAACCTCCCGTAAAAAGACCAGACTTATTTCAGAAGTGGCAATGAGTAATAAGCTATGTGTGTTGTCTGGCACGTCCTGCACTTCATAGGATTCAGATTTATGAAAGAGGACAACTGTAAAAAGAAGAGAGAAGAGGGTCAAAACCCCTTCTCTCGAGCGTGAATCAGAAATGACGTTTGTGTTGAGTGAAGAAGTTGAAAAAAGTTTGCTCGAGGGCTACTCGGGAAAAAAGCTTGAAACCTAGCTTGAAAATTGTCCTTCTGGACGCAACTCAGCGGGTGTCATGTTGATTTGCTTTGCTGCGCCCATTGTGACCTTTAAAGTTGTGCTCGAGCGGCTTGAAAACCAGAAAGCTTAGACATTGCCTTCAGCCTTAAGCTTTCTGCCTTTCGCTTACTGTCCTTTCATCGAGCCAGAAACCAGCTTGTCTTCCGCCACGACCAAATCAAAGGCTTGCATTCCGGTACCGCCCACCACGCCCATTGCAAACACGCTGTAGGTCTTGCCGCCCGCTACCGAGATACCGGACAGGTTCTTGACCACGGGCATGGTTTTGCCAAAGGGAACGATGTTGAGGTTGACGCCCATTGGGTTGACCAGCACGGTAGCTTTACGTCCGTAGCTCACACCGTATTTGAGGATAGGGGCGTTCATCATGTCCACCGCCAGCGCGTTCACCCTAGGGCCACCAGGCGAAACGTGATACACGTTAACCTGGGCTTTGGCTTTGTTGCTGTTCAGCTTGGCTGCCGTGAACACGGTGGCCTTGAGGTTCTTGACCAGACCTGTGGCCGCCACGGTGTAGTAGGTTCCGGCCTTCAGGTTCAGGGTGGCCTCGAGCACGGCTTTGCTTTTGTCTCCGGCTACCGTGACCATCACTTTGTGGCTGCCAGCAGGCACTTCACCAAACGAGGTGACGGCTTTGAAAGCAGCGTTGGACACGGTACGCATCCCGTCCACGTAAACATCTACGTTGGGGGCGTCGGGTGAGGCGTGAACGACCCGCACGTAGGCGTCCTTGCCCATCATCATGGCGTCCTGGGCTTGGGCGAGGCCGAACAGGCTGGTGGTCAGGGTCAGGGTGGTCAGGGTTAAAAGTTTTTTGTTCATGGGGTGTTCTCCTCGAAGTTGCTGAAGTTCTTGATGTCCTTCGCACTGCTTATAGGCAGCCCTGCTGGGATTGGATTGCACCTTTCGAGGTGTGAAGGTTGGGTGAAGCTCGAGCGCTCCAAAATTTGTCCGCGTTCGCCCACCCGGACCCTGTTTCACCTATAACAGAATTATGTTATTCTAGAAGCATGAAGACTAAAGAGAAAGAACCCGACCTACCCGTCAGCTCGAGGGGTTTTGCCTTGCGCTGTCCACACTGCGCCAACCCTCGTCTGGACCTCAGTTTCATAAGGGACGGAATGCAGGCGTATTGGTGCCACCGTTGCGAACGGGGCTTTCGTATTGGCGAAATGCCGCCGGCAGGAATTTACCGCGCTTCAGACGCCAAGCTCGAGGTACATACCCTCAAGACCCTGCCCCAGACCGACGCTCGAGCTTCGTAAGCCTGTTTCCCTCTGCGCTCGAGTGCCTGTATGCTGAGGATATGACTGGCCCCTTCGAGTCGGACACTTTTCAGTCGCCGTCGTTTCAGTTGGCGAGTGAGGCTGGCCCAGAAAGTATGCAAGGCAGCAGGCAGGAACAGGATTTTGCCGAGGATTACGCCCAGGATTACGTGCAAGAAGACCTGCTCGAGGCCCCTGCTCCGCCGCCTCACCCTTACGCCTGGACTCCGGTACGAGACGCCTTGCTGGCCGGTCAGGTCATCGCCATCAGCGAAACCGACAGTGGATTTGGGCGCTCCATTGCGGTGGCCCTGGCCCACCGGGGTGCAACCGTGGTGTTACTAAGCGCCAACAGTGAGGTGGCTTCGCAACTGTCGTCTCACATTGAGACTTTTGGTGGAACCGCTCTCCCCATCAAAACCGATTTGTCCAGCCCACTGGATTACGCCGCCTCTCAGAGCAAGATTCTCGAGCTGTATGGACACCTCAGCGGCGTGATTCATCTGGCCGACAAGGGCAGCCCCTCGAGTTTTGACTATCTGGGACTGTCTGAGTGGAACGAGCTGCTGAGCCAGAATCTGCGCTCGAGCATGGGGGTATTGCAAACCCTGCACCGCCAGTTGCCGCGCAGTTGGCTGGTGGTGATTGCGCCTCCCACCGAGCGAAAACTTCATCTGTACGTGCTGCGGGGAGCGCTCGAGGGCATGACACGCGGTGCTGCGCTAGAAAAGATGCGGGTAAACCTGCTGATTCCCTCGAGACCGTCTGGTGGTGAAGAATACGACGCCGAGCTGAGCGAACTGGTGTGTACTCTGGCTAATCCTCGGCTGGCTCACATCGGTGGAAACGTGCTCGAGGTGCCGCTGCCGCCGCTGCCCAGAATGCGCCAAACCGATTTGGAGTTGGACATTATTCCAGAGAATCTTTTGTAGAGACCCGCTCGAGCCAGACGCAAGTAAAAGGTTGCACTGCGCCCCAGGGTGTGTGGTGCAGTTCGCGTTTCTCGGCCCGGAGGCGGAAGTGGGGAGTAAACAGCTCGAGCAAGGCTTTTGCGCTGTAGCGCTGCACGGGCAGGCCGCTACACTTTTCTGGCCCGTCTGGGGCAAAAGTGCTGAGCATCAGGTGTCCGCCCCGTTGGACCGCAGTTCTTACCCGCTCGAGGTAGCGTTCTCGAGCTGCTGCATCAGTAAGGAAGTGAAAAGTTGCCCGGTCATGCCACAGCACGTATTGGTCCCGCTCGAGCGGTGTGGTGGTAATGTCCCCCACTTGCCAGCGCACCGCTTTTCCCTTTTCTCCCAACCGAATTTGAGCCTGCTCGAGAGCGGTTTGCGAGAGGTCTAATACCGTAATTGGGCCACATCCCCGCTCGAGCAGAAGGTCTACCAGAAGGCTGTGTCCTCCCCCCACCTCGAGCACGGCCTGACCGGATTTTAAAGCAGCCTGCTCGAGCCAGCCTGAAATCACGGCGGGCTGGGTGCAGGTCCAGCTCAGCGCATCGGGTGTGTTGGTGCGGTAAACAGTGTTCCAGTGTGCGGTAGGGTCCGTGAAATCCTCTGCCTTCATGGTCGCTCCTCAACATCTTGTCTTACCCTCTTGAATGTTAAGCTGTTTTTGGGTGTATTCTCATGACATCAAGTTCTCTTTTGACTCTCGAGTTTACTTGTCGTGTGCTTCAGAAAGATGATGTAAAATCTGCTCGGGCAGGACCCCGACTCGGGGGAACTCCTCCTAAATCGTAC
>JACMOA010000084.1 GCA_014378225.1 Deinococcales bacterium
CCGTGTAGTACGGCGTGCATGATGGGCCACTGCGGGGTACTCCCCTGCCAGCGGCGCAGGGTTTCCTCGAGCGGAAGCTCCACCACATGCGCCCGACCCAGGTCGGCGTGCAGCTTGCCGCCTTCTACAAACACCCGAGACCACACGATTTCACCGGGTTTGGAGATTCCCTTCAAACTGCCACCGCCCAGCCGAAAGTACATCGGCGGCTGACGTTCACTGCTGGCTCCCCGGTAGCCGCCAACAAAGTGCGACGGTGGCGCGGCCCCAGAAATCAGCAACACCCAGACATACTCGCTCGAGCCGTCTTGTACAAACTCTTCTCCATAGCGTAAGTCGTGCAGGGTGGTCGCGGGGTCAAAGCCCATCGCGTTTAGAATACGCCCACTCACCAGCGCGTCCACCGCGCTACACTCGTCCACCTCGTTGAAGTGCGGCAGCGGCTGACCCGCGTAGAGTTCTCTCCTCCCGTCCCTCGAGCGTACCGGAGGACGCTCAGCGTTGTTGAGCAGTCCTTCGGCCAAATCACTGGCGGGGGTCAGGTCTTTAAGGCCCTGTTGATACTGAATTCCCACACAGTCACAGCCAAAATCGTCTGCAATCCGTAGGGTGGCGATGTACATTTTGAGCTGCTCGAGGGTCTGATTTTCCGTGAGTTCATGGGTGGGGTCTTGACCGTGTAGAAAGGTCATTCCGCGCTCGAGCAGCCAGTCAAACGCCGCTCGAGCCTCAAAATCCGGCACGGTTTGCATTTCGGCAAAAAGCGCACTCTGCGAAAGCCGCTCCTTAAAAATGCCGCAAGGATTGAGCAGTTCGTCATCAATGATGGCGTTGTACATGCCCATGCAGCCCTCGTCAAATACACCCATAATGGCTTTTTCGCGTTGAAGTTGACGGGCCAGCGCTTTACCCAATTGGCGCTCGGCAATCGGTAAACGCTCGAGCGAGAGGGGCCGAACATGGCTCAGGTCGTGCGAAATACGCCCAGTCTCGAGCCACTGTTTTAGGCCCTCAAGGAAAAAGGAATCGTCAAAATTCTGGCTCCACAAACTCGAGAACGGCACACCCATTTTATAGAGTCCGCCGTTCAGGTTGAGCATTCCCACCAGTCCAGGCCACTGCCCACTCCAGTTGGCCACCGTAAGAATGGGTCCCCGGTGAGAGCGCAGACCGGGTAAAACGTGGTGGCTGTACTGCCATACCGCCTCGGCGACCATCAGCGGGGCGTCTGGTGGGATGGTTTGAAACACGTCCATTCCCATGCGCTGTGAATGAATAAACCCGTGTCCCAGCACGGGGTCAAAGGGGTGAGCACGCTCGAGCTGCCAGCCCAGCGTATTTAGCGCCCGCTCGAGCGCCGCTTCCATAGCCACCTGAGCGGGCCAGCACACCGCGTTGGCGCTCTGGCGTAAATCTCCGCTAACTACCATATACACGGTTTTGGCTTTGAGGGCTGGAGGATTTGCAATTTGGGGAAGGATGTAGTTCATTTCAAAACCTCGTTTAACTCCGCTCGAGTGGGGGGGTCACACCCAGCGCGGGTGCAGTTGAGTGCCGCAGCTTGACAGGCGAACTCGAGGGCCTTTTTCCAGGTTTCGAGTTCCAGTTTTGCCCAATCCTGAGCCTGCTGGAATCCCTGCTCGAGCAGACTGACCATCAAGCCTGCGGTGAAGGTATCGCCCGCCCCCACGGTGTCCACCACTTTGACTTGGGGAGAAGATACCTCAAGCCGTTTCCCCGAATTCAAGTAGAGTTCCGCGCCTTTCATCCCTCGAGTGACGATGACCACCAAAGCACCAAACTCGAGCAGGGTATTGGAGACATCTTTGAGTGAGGAGTCTGGGTAGAGCCACGCAGCATCTTCTTCGCTCAGTTTGACCACTTGAGACAGCGAAACCCAGAATTTGAACCGCTCGAGGTAGTCCGTCCTATCCGCAATCAGCGAAGGGCGCACGTTGGGGTCAAACACCACGGTGACTCGAGCGCGGTTCTGCTGCACAATTTGCTCGATGCTGGTTCGGGTAGGGTCCTCGAGCAGTGAGATAGACCCAAAGTGTAAAAAACACAAACTATCGGGCAAGCCAGGGAGTGGAGAAGGATAGTAAAGCGTGTCCGCTGCACCATTTCTCAAAAAAGCGTACTGTGGCTGACCGCTCGAGTCATCCACAAATCCCAGTGTAGTTGGAGCGCTGGAGCAAACCACAAAACCCGTGTTCAACCCGTTGCTTTTCAGGTGCTCGAGCAGAACTTCACCAAACAGGTCGGTGGAAAGCTGTCCTACAAAGCCTGTGGGCTGTTCCAAGCGGGCGCAGGCCACGCCTACATACAGCGGAGAGCCACCGGGAAAACCCCTGAACTCGAGCGGTCCCGTCGCCTTAAAATCTATCAGGGCTTCGGCCAGCACAGCAATTCTCACAGCACCTCGGCGTCCTGCAAAAACTGAGTTTCAGCCTCGAGCGTGGCGGAATGGTGGAACAACTCGGGCAGCAACTTGGGCGGAACGGTGACGCTGCCCACGCCCAGCGCCAGTACGTCCAGCACGGCTTGCCTCGAGCGCAGACTGGCTACCAGTAACCGTGTGCTCGAGCCTGCCACATGGCTCTGCATCTGTCTTATCACCTCGAGCGCGTCCTGACCGCTATCCGCCAGCCTACCCAGATAAGGGGCCGCGTAAGCTGCGCCCGCCAGATTGGCCCACAGTGCCTGCTCGACGGCGTAAACGGCGGTCAGGGTCACGGGAACTCCGGCGCTCGAAAGCCGAGCCGCTACCGCCAGCCCTTCTTTGGTGGCTGGAATTTTGGGAATGACACAGCCCGCCGAACCCCACTCGAGCGACTTTTGCGCGTCCTCGAGCATTCGGTCCACTTCAGAATGGCGCACCTGAACCTGCACACTCCAGGCTCCCCCCTCCAGCACTCGAGCCACAAAATCAGGCATTTGAGCGTAAGTTAATCCCACTCGAGCCATCAGGGTCGGGTTGGTGGTCACGCCGTAAACCAACGGATGAGAAATCCAGGGTGAAATATCGTCCCAGACGGCACTGTCTATGTAAAAATGAAACCGCTCGAGCATGATGTTTTCCTTTGATGAGTAGACTTCAGACTTCAGACCCTTGTTTTTTCTGTCGTTGTCTTGGACAAAGCGGCACTGTCTTGGATAGAACGGCACCTACCGGGCCTATCCGCCTACCGGGCCTGTCCGCCTGTCGTCTGAAATCAAACTTCGGACTTCACCTACCCCTTCACCGCGCCCACCAGTAGTCCTCTCGAGATGTAGCGCTCGAGGAACACCGCAATCACGCACACCGGAGCGATGGTCACCAGGGTAAGCACGCTGATGGATTCCCACTCCGGGCCACGCTGGGCGTTCTGGGCCGCAATCAGGATGGGCATGGTTTGGGCGTTTGATTGAGTCAAAAACAGCGCAATAATGTACTCGTTCCAGGCGAAGACCAGTACAAAAAGAAAGGTGGCGACCAGACCCGGTGTGACGAGTGGTAGAGTGATGCGAAAAAAGGTCTGGAACCTCGAGCAGCC